>CADBRS010000177.1 GCA_902797125.1 uncultured Ruminococcus sp. | reverse complement strand
TTTAAAACCTACACGGTCCACGTTTTGTAAGGCCGAAAGATCGGTAATCAGTTCATCGATCGCGTCAATGTATCCCTGGGCAGTTGACTCCTTCATTCTGGTTGTCGAGGTTTTGATGTTCTCGCTCAATGTTAAAGTGAATTCGGACCGGGCAGATTCAGCCCGAGTGTTCTGCATCCGGGCAATAAACAGAGCGCAAAGAAAAGCAGAGGTGAAGAGAACTGCTCCTGAGATCAGCAGCGCATAATACTTCCTGAATCGGACGAAGGAGATCCGCTCGTAGGCAGAAGGAAATTTTTTGAACAGAATGTTTTTGGAATTTCTGGGGGAACTGGCAAAAAAAGAATTGTCTGCAGTCCGAATCAATTCCAGAGGTGTTTTCTTAATGAGCGAGCGGATAGGGAAATAAGTGGCTCCTGTGATGATCAAAGCTAGCAAAGCCGGTACAATCAAAAGTCCCCAGAATGAAAATGAGAAGGGCACGTTTAGTTGTGCATACAGAATCGCGGAGATGCCGATCCCGATGAGGGCTCCCGGGATAAATGAAAGGATGCCGACCGCGGCCAATTCGCTGGAAGCAGTCCCGTAAAGCCTTTTGAAATCTGCGCCGCAAGTCATATAGACGCCGTACATGAAGGAAAAATGCTTCAGCCGGATGGTGTAAAGCCACATGAGGATCAGAACGGAAAATACTGTCGTGACAAAGCAGAGCGCAACGGATTCCCATATGATCCCCGCTTTATATTTGGCATTGAAATCGTACAACGGCGAATAGGTCACTGTCGCTCCGGGGAGCTTTCTCAAATAGTTGAATTCAATATTCGCAGCACAGCGTTTGAGGGGTTGCGCGACCTTTATCCATGCCGTGTAAGTGCCGTCAGAAGCTCTTTCAAACCGATATGAATCGAGGTCATGATCTTCCAGCGTTTCTGCTTGCCCCAGACTGTTGTAGAGCGTGGCATAGGCATATTCATTCAGATTTCTGACCTCGATATGGTAGTCGTAGTTCGTAGAAATCGTCTGATAGGCGTTGACTCTTCTGACATGGGATGCGATCAGAGCAGACCACAAAACAGACTGGATCGCGATCAGCGCCAGAAAGAAACAGAGGTATTCAGTTTTGCTGTGAAGCACGGTTTTCATGCCCTGCTTCAAAAACGATTGGATGGATCTGAACAGTCGTTTCATTTTCTTTCCTGTTTTTGTGTCGCTTTGTTTATCGCTTTATTTACATCATAAAAGAAATATGATATACTTGATGGGTGAGGTTTTTATGTTTTTTCTGGTTTTGTCTGATTCACACGGAACGCCCAATTTGATCAAGCGGGCGTGGAATATCCAGGTCTCAGTTCCTGACGGAATCATTTTCCTCGGAGACGGGTTGCGTGACCTGTGGGCTTTTTCGGAAGAGAAGCCTTCTGTGCCGATTTTTGCGGTCCGGGGCAACTGCGACTGGACAGGGTCGTTGCCGAACGGTCAACTCGTTCCGATTTCCGACACATACACCTTTGAAGGCGTCAGAGTTTTTTCGGCGCACGGTCACACGTATTCGGTCAAATCCGGGACCGATTCATTACTGAAAGCGGGCTCCCGCGCCAAAGCGAATGTGATTCTTTACGGGCACACGCATATTCAGGAAACGCATTGGGAGAATCCGGACGGCGAAGCCATTCAGCTATGCAATCCCGGGAGTCTCAAAGACAATGGAGAATTTGCTACGCTGACGCTGCAAAACGGGCAGGCTCTGATCGGTCTGGGACAGCTTACAGACATATTTTAAATCTATTATAACAAAAATCCTACCGACGGTAAAGATAACTTTTCACATCCGTGCTTTTTGGGAAGACAATCCTGATCTGACAGGTAAAAAAAGCCGAATCCTTCATCACAGAACAGATTCGGCACGGTAATTTACATTTGTCGGCAGATCTTACGGATCGGGGTTGGCGGCGCCGTCAGTTTCGGCCTTTGAACCCTCGTAGAGTTGAGAATACAGATCCGGATCGTTTTTGGCTGCTTCAACGGCCTGCCAGTATGCAGCCATGATGGTTATTTCAACATATTTCCGAAAATCATAAGTGATAGGATGCGCTACATCGCGGTAACCATCATCACCGACTCTTTTGCTGGGCATCACGACGAAATATCTTTCACGGGCGCAAATCACTTTGATATCGTGAACGACCAGTTGATTGTCAAATGTCGCGGAGATAATAGCTTTCATAGGGCTTTCTTCAAACAATTTTCGGATTCTAAGGTCTGTGATCTGCATATCTGTACCTCCGGTAACGTGAGGATTTTACACTATAATTGTTAAAACGAAAAAAACAAAGTGTAACTTTTTTGTGAACAAAACGAATAATTATGCCTAAATATGCATAATTTTTCTTCGAAGAATCAATAGAGGATAATGTCATGGCAACTCCCAATACGCACTACGGAAGAGATCAGATCCAAGCGATGCTGAAAAACGTCGATTCGCTGTTTTTTATCGGTATCGGCGGCATCAGCATGTCTTCGCTTGCCCGCTTGTCAGCGCATCGTGGATTCCGCGTGGGCGGTTCAGATCACACAGACAGCGCGATGAATCAGGAGTTGCGCAAAGAGGGCATTGAAATATTTATAGGACATGAAGCGTCTCATCTGAATTCGTACGGTGCCGTCGTCTATACGGTGGCCATCTCCGAAGATAATCCGGAATACAGGGAGGCCATGCGCAGAGGGTTGCCGATGTTTTCAAGAGCGGACTATCTCGGATACATCATGTGTGATTACAAAAACAGGATCGGCGTTTCCGGAACGCACGGGAAAAGCACGTGCACATCCATGTTGGCCCAAATCTTTATTCAGGCACAAAAGGACCCGACGATTCTGTCCGGCGCGATCCTGAAGCATATGTCCGGGGCCTATCGGATCGGACAGAACAGGGATTTTTTCCTTTTCGAAGCATGTGAATATATGGATTCGTTTTTGGATTTTTCTCCCAGCCTGGCAGTCGTATTGAATGAAGAATATGAGCATGTCGATTACTTCAAAACGATGGAGCAAGTCCGGACTTCTTTCAGAAACTTTACCGAAAGAACGAAGCTGTTTGGCGGGAGCGGCGAAGCTGTCGTCAACGGCGATGATAAAGAAACGATGCGTTCTCTCGAAGGTTTTGACGGTCATATCATCACATACGGAATTGAAAATCCGGCACAGTACAGAGCCAGACATATTTCGTACAGAAACGGTTTTCCGGATTTTGATGTGCTGAAAGGTGAGACTCCCTACGGCCATCTGACATTGCGCATACCGGGATACCACAATATTTATAATGCACTTGCCGCGATCGCGGTTGCGGATCTGAAAGGTCTGGACAGCCGGGATGTGTTGACTGCCTTGAGTGAATTTACCGGGGCCGAGAGGAGGATGCAGTTCAGAGGCAAGCTGGACGGGATCCCCGTATATGACGACTACGGCCACCATCCGACGGAAGTCGAAGCAACGCTGAATGGCATGACGCATTTGGGCTTTCAGCGGATCATCTGTGTTTTCCAGCCCCATACGTACAGCAGGCTGGCGCAGTTGCTTGACCGATTCGTCAAGGCTTTGAATGTTGCAGATGAAGTCTTCCTGGATGACGTTTATGCCGCACGGGAAAAGAATACGTTCGGGGTGGATTCAAAGGTGCTCGCTCGCCGTTTGGGCGAAAAAGGTCACTATCTGGGAAGCAGGGAAAAAATCGCCGAAGAAGTTCGGAAAGTTTTGAGACCGGGCGACGCATTGGTGATCATGGGTGCGGGAAGCATCGAGCAGATTTTTGACATTTTGCCACTGACCGATAGACCAGAAGAGGATAGAAAATGATTGAAAAAGCCAGTTGGATCGCGTGCGGAACTGAACCGGCGCTTCCGGTTATCGTTAAAAAATTTACACTGGAAAAGAAACCTCAGAGCGCGACCATTGAGATCACAGGATTAGGTTTCTTCCAACTCTATATCAACGGCAAGCGGGTCTCTGATGATTTGCTGGTCCCGTGTCAGTCTGATTACTCACCGAGAGATTATTCCGGGCTGTTGTATCCTTTAAGTCCCAATCCGACCTATCGCGTGTACTATCTGTCGTATGAGATCGGACACCTGCTTTCTTCAGGCGAAAACAAATTCGAGATCATGCTGGGAAACGGATGGTATCGTCAGACGGAACGGGTCGTAGAGGGGAAAATGGACTACGGAGACAGGCTTCTGGCCCGTTTCTGCGCGGAGATTTTGACCGAGAACGGAAAGCAGACCGTCATGAGCGACGGGACAGAATCCTACTATTTGAGCCATATCATCTATAGCCAGCTGTTCATCGGAGAGATCCATGACGCGAGACTTGCAAATAAACAGCATGTGATGAAATCTGTTGAACTGGTCGACGGACCACAAGGCGAGTTGACGCTTCAGACATGTCCGACGGACAAAGTGATCCGGACGGTCATGCCGGACGTGGCCGCCGTGCTGGACGACAGGATCGTATATGATGCCAAGGAAGTCATGAGCGGCATTCCGGTCGTCCATGCCTCGGGTCCTGCAGGTTCCGTGATCAAGATACAGTATGGCGAACTGCTCAATGAAGACGGGTCCATCAACTTCGAATCGACCGGAAGTCATCATGTTTGCGGTTCCGGAAGACCGCAGATCCAGGAAGACGTCTTCATTTGCGATGGAACGACCACGGTTTTCGTGCCCCGGTTTGTGTGGCACGCTTTTCGGTTTTTCTCGGTAGAGGGCAAAAATTGCGAGATCGTGATCAGCGAAGTCCATTCCAATATCGAGCGTCTTTCCACCTTCCACAGTCCCAGCGAGGGATTGTATTATCTGTATTCGACCTACATGGCGACCCAATTGACAAACATGCACTGCGGGGTTCCTTCGGACTGCCCCCACAGGGAAAGATTGGGTTATACCGGAGACGGGCAGGTGACCGCCGAGGCCGCCATGCTGCTTTTAAACAGTAAATCGTTTTACAAAAAATGGCTCCAGGATATTCTGGACTGTCAGGACAAGAAAACCGGGCACGTGACCCATACCGCTCCTTTTATGGGCGGAGGCGGAGGTCCTGCCGAGTGGGGCGGAGCCATTGTCGAAGTCACGTACCGTTACTGGCGGCAATACGGGGAACTCGACGTTTTGCAGCGCGCTTATCCGGCCATGCTGAAATGGCGGGATTATATGCTGACCAGAACAGATAACGATCTGATCGTCAGGGAAGAAGAAAAAGGCTGGTGTCTGGGTGACTGGGCTTCCATGCAAGGTCCGGAACTGCCGGAACCGTTTGTGAATTCCTGCGCTTTTGTTCATCAGCTGACTCATCTTTCGGGAATGGCTGAGGTTCTGGGCGATGCGCGGGAGGCCAAGAAGATCCAGGCGCAGGCTGAGCGGATTCGGAAAGCCGTTCATCGTACATTTTATGAGAGAGAAACCGGCAATTATTGCGGAGGTCGGAAAGCAGCAAACGCGTTTGCTTTGGATATTCTTTTGAACGAGGATCCGCGAACCCTGAGCAATCTCGCAGAATATTATGACGAGCACCCCGTTTTCGACTCGGGATTTTTCGGTACGGACAAACTGATCGATGTCCTTTTCCAGAACGGGTATGCCGATGTGGCTTACAAGATTCTTTCCAATCGGGAAAAAGGTACATTCCTCTACTTGAAAGATCAGAAAGCCAGCACTCTGTGGGAGTATTTCGACGGCAGAGGCTCCCACTGCCATCCTGCATTCGGAGCATGTGTCCGCTCGCTGTTCAGGCATATCCTCGGCATCCGTCAAAACCCCGGAAGCTGTGGCTATCAGTCAGTTTATATCGAGCCAAAGATCCCGAAAAAGCTGGACAGTGCTTCGGGTTCCATCGTGACTCCTGAAGGACCGATCGTGGTTTCGTGGCGGATCGAACCGGGCAAGTTAATCGCACATATCAAAGTCCCCCAAAGTGCCCATGCAGAGTTCAGATTCCAGGGGACGGTAACACCATTGCACGGTGGCGACAATCGGCTGGAATTGGCTTTACTCGAAGAGCCATAGCGTTTCAGTCATGTTAATGTCGGGGGAGAAACCGACCCCGGGCGTGATTTTCTGTTTTGTCACAGATTGTTCATCTTTTTGTGATAAACAGGAGCAAAGAACAGTTAAGGAGGTGCCTGAGTTTTGGATAATCAGTGGACAGTGAACACCGGAACAGGGACCTACATCGGAATAGATATCGGATCGACTACAGCCAAAATCGTCATTATCCAGGACGGGAAGACTGTATATTCAAAATATGAACGTCATTTTTCTCAGGTTCGGATCAAAACGCTTGAAATGATCCGGGAGGCCAAAAGCTATCTCGGCGAAACGCCTTTTGGCGTGTCTGTGTCCGGTTCTGCAGGATTGGGCATGGCGAAAGCGGCCGGCTTGCCTTTCGTTCAGGAAGTTTTTGCGACAGGCGAAGTTGTGAGGGAATTACAGCCTGATACAGGAGCTGTTATTGAACTGGGCGGAGAGGATGCCAAAGTCATTTTCTTCGAAGGCGGCATGGATGAACGGATGAACGGGACCTGCGCCGGAGGCACAGGTGCCTTTATCGATCAGATGGCCACACTTCTGAACGTGACCAACGAGGAGATGGATGAGCTGGCCCTCAAAGCCGACCGGATCTATCCGATCGCATCCCGGTGCGGCGTGTTCGCCAAAACAGACGTTCAGCCGTTGCTGAATCAAGGAGCAAAAAAAGAAAATGTGGCGGCCAGTATCTATTATGCTGTGGTCAATCAGACGATCGCAGGGCTGGCACAGGGCAGAAGATTCAGTGGAAAGATCATGTTTCTGGGTGGACCGCTTTACTTCTGCAAGGGGCTTCGCAAAGCTTTTGTCGACGTTTTGAAACTGACTGACGAAACAGCGATATTCCCGGAATACGGACGTTTTTCGGTTGCCTTGGGAGCCGCTTTATTTGCATACAGAGACAAAAAAGAATTCACATATGACACGCTGACAGAGGCGCTGGAGAGAAGTTTAGGCGTCAAGACCGAAACGGCTCACAACGAGCCCCTGTTCCGTGACGAGGCCGACTACCAGGCCTTTCTGGAAAGACATGCGAAAGCCGATGTGCCCATGGCGGATCCCGCCCTGTATTCGGGGGATGCCTATCTGGGTATCGACTGCGGGAGCACGACGACCAAGATGGTTCTGATCGGAGACCAGAACCAGATTCTCTATTCGTACTATTCCTCCAATCAGGGCAATCCCGTGGAAGTGATCAGAAAGTGCCTTTTGGAAGTCTATCAGATCATGGGCGACCATATCCGTATTGTAGGCAGTTCGGTGACCGGTTACGGGGAAGAACTGATCAAACATGCTTTTCATGTCGACAACGGAGTGGTGGAAACACTGGCTCACTTCACAGCAGCGCATTATTTCAATCCGGACGTCGATTTCATCCTGGACATCGGCGGTCAGGATATCAAATGCTTTAAAATCAAAAACGGGGCGATCGACTCCATCATGTTGAACGAAGCTTGCTCATCAGGCTGCGGTTCGTTCATTGAAACTTTTGCCAAGTCGATGGGCTACGACGCTGCCTCTTTTGCAAAACTCGGATTATTTGCTAAAGCACCGGTACAGTTGGGAACCAGGTGTACCGTGTTCATGAATTCTTCGGTCAAACAGGCGCAGAAGGACGGAGCGGAAGTCAGCGACATCGTTGCGGGCCTTTCCATGAGCGTGGTCAAGAACGCCATCTATAAAGTCATTCGGGCGCATTCTCCTCAAGAACTCGGAACTCATGTCGTCGTTCAAGGCGGAACTTTCTTGAACGATACGGTTCTTCGCAGCTTTGAAAAAGAGATCGGGCAAGAGGTAGTCCGCCCGCAAATCGCCGGTTTGATGGGTGCTTTCGGCGCTGCATTGTACGCAAAGGATCAGAGAAAAGAATCATCACAGCTTTTGAGCCGGCAAGAGGTTGAAGATCTGACGCACATGTCCAAATCTGCGACTTGCCACGGATGCTCCAATCGCTGCCAGTTGACCATCAATATGTTCAACGGCAATGAAAAGTATATTTCCGGGAACCGCTGCGAAAAAGGAGCCGGAATGGCTCCCGGGTCCTATGAGATACTGCCCAATCTGTATGAATACAAGAGGGAAAAGATCGAGGCCCTGAAAACGGATTGCGGCGAGGGGAGAAGAGGGACGGTCGGATTTCCGATGGCTCTCGGCATGTATGAACTGGCACCTTTGTGGCACAAGCTGTTTACCGAATTGGGTTTCCGCGTAGTTTATTCGGGCCATTCATCAAGAGAGATCTATTCCAAGGGTCAATACAGCATTCCATCTGATACGGCCTGTTATCCTGCCAAGATCATGCATGGGCACGTCGAAGACTTGATCGAAAAAGGTGTCGACACGATTTTCTACCCCGGATTGACATACAATGTCAATGAGAAAGCGGGGGATAATTACTACAATTGTCCTGTCGTGGCATACTATTCCGAGTTGCTGGCAGGGAACATGGAATCGCTCAAAAACGTACGGTTCTGGTATCCGTATTTCAATTTGAACAATGAAAAAATGATGCAGAAGCAGTTCTTTGATTTCATTATCAAAGAAGGCATTGATGTGTCCAGATCTGAGGTAAACAAGGCTGTTCACAGCGGTTTGGAATTCTATCGGAATTGGATGGAGGACATTCGCAGAACGGGCAGCAAGGCTATTGCGGAATCCAGAGAGAAGGGCCGCCCGATCATGATTTTGGCAGGTCGACCTTATCATATCGATCCGGAAATCGGACATGGGATAGACAAATTGGCCAACTCGTTAGGTTTTACAGTTTTAAGCGAGGACAGTGTCGCAGAGCTTGCGCCACCCGTTGAAGTGCATGTACTGAATCAATGGACCTACCATACCCGTTTGTACCGGGCCGCCAAATATGCGACCGAAAACGAGGATGTACAGTTGGTACAGCTGGTTTCCTTCGGTTGCGGTGTCGATGCGATCACGACGGATGAAGTCCGCTCGATACTTGAGGAAAAGGGAAAATACTATACGCAGATCAAAATTGATGAGATCACGAATTTGGGCGCTGTCCGAATCCGGTTGCGCAGTTTGATCGGTGCAGTTGAAGCTTCCCGGAAATTGAAGGAACAGGGGTGATTATATGGGAAAACAAAAAATCATCCCGAAAAACTGCGAGGCAGAGTCTTGCGCTGACTGCCGGCTCAGATGCGACAAACGAGAAACGACTCGGGCTGTTTTCACCAAAGAGATGAAGGCAACTCACACGATTCTGATGCCGAATATGCTGCCCATCCATCTCGAACTTGCGTGCAGAGTGCTTCGGATTTACGGCTACAATGCGGTATTGATGGAATACGGCCTTCACGGAGACAGCAGAAAAGTCATTGATGCGGGGTTACTCAATGTCCACAATGATATTTGCTATCCGGCCCAATTGATCATAGGACAGATGCTGGAAGCATTGCAGAGCGGAGATTACGACCCTCATAAAATCGCTTTTCTCTATCCTCAGACAGGGGGCGGATGCAGAGCTTCCAACTATATCCATCTGGCCCGCAAGGCACTGAAAAAAGCCGGATATGACTATGTTCCTGTCATTTCCGTAAACTTCGCCGGATTGGAGAAAAATCCCGGTTTTACGGTATCTGCGCGGGAACTGAGGGACATCATGTACGTTCTCTATTACGGAGATCTGCTCATGTGTCTGGTCAATCAGTCCAAACCCTACGAGATAGAAAAAGGTTCTGCTGATGCACTTGCGTCACGGTGGGTCGATACGATCATAGACGACATATCCCATTTACGGATGAGTAAAAGGCACATTCGGCAGAATTATATCCAGATCATCAAAGACTTTGAGGCCCTGCCGAAAACCAATGAGAAAAAGGTCAGGGTCGGGATAGTCGGCGAGATCTTTGTCAAGTTTTCACCTTTGGGCAACAACGAACTCGAAAAATACCTGATCGCCGAAGGTGCAGAACCTGTTTTGGCCGGATTGATGGATTTCATCATGTATTGCGTGGCAAACATGAAGTACGATTATGCCTATTACGGCATCAAGAGGGGAACGGCCCTGATCGGGTCAATGATCTATCCGTATCTGACGAAAAAGCAGAAAGAGATTTCAGAACTGATTACTCAATATAGTTCGTTCCGGCCGATGCCGCTGTTCCCGCATACAGAACAGTTGGTGGACGGGGTGATCTCTCATGCGGTCAAAATGGGCGAAGGGTGGCTTCTGACGGCAGAAATGCTGGAGCTGGCCGACATGGGCATCGAGAATATCGTTGTCACGCAGCCTTTCGGATGTCTGCCCAATCATATCGTCGGGAAGGGAATGATGAAACCGGTGAAAGAGCGGTGCCCAGACGTCAATCTGGTTGCGATCGATTATGATGCAGGGGCGACCAGGATCAATCAGGAAAACAGACTGAAGCTGATGCTGGCAAATGCCAGACAATTAATGGCGAAACACAACGGAGTTGAATAATATGGAAAAAACTATTGTCGAACCCAGAACACTGCCCGGGTTCATGGAACTTCTTCCAGGGGAGCAACAAAAATTCGAACAGATTAAAAGCGTGCTTGAAAACGTTTATCGCCTGTACGGTTTTACACCTCTGGACACACCTGTTCTTGAATCTTCTGAGATCTTATTGGCAAAGGCAGGCGGCGAAACAGAAAAGCAGATCTATCGTTTCAACAAAGGCGACTCTGACTTAACGATGAGATTTGACCTGACCGTCCCGCTCGCCAAATATGTCGCGCTGCATGCTCCGGATCTTGCTTTTCCTTTCCGCAGATATCAGATTGGAAAAGTGTACAGAGGAGAGAGAGCACAAAGAGGACGTTTCAGAGAATTTTACCAGGCCGATATCGATATCATCGGAGACGGGAAACTCAGCATCTTTCATGATGCCGAGATCCCAAGTATCATCTACCATATTCTGACCAAACTGGGTATTGAAGATTTCGTGATCCGTATGAACAACAGAAAAATCCTGTCCGGATTCTTTGACATGATGGAGGTGCGGGACAGGACGGCTGATATTTTGCGCATTGTGGACAAGATCGACAAAATCGGGATCGAAAAAGTTCAAGAGGAATTGAAAGATCTGGGGGTAGGACCCAAAGCGTGCGAAAGCATCGTTGAACTGATTGCCTTCAAAGGGACCAAAGAACAGATTTTTGCAAAACTGGATACGTTTGCAGGGAAAAACGATCTCTTTGATGAAGGCTTGGCCGACATGAAGGCGGTCGTTGGGGCTGTCCGGGCCTTCGGATTGCCCGATACTCACTATACGATCGATTTGTCGATCGCTCGGGGATTGGACTATTACACCGGAACAGTGTATGAAACGACGCTGCTGAAGCATCCTGAAATCGGCAGCATCTGTTCCGGAGGCAGGTATGACAATCTGGCTGAGTACTATACGAACAGAAAACTTCCGGGCGTAGGCATGTCGATCGGTTTGACGAGGCTGTTCTTTATCCTCAATGATAAAGAATATCTGAGCGGTTCAAACGGTTCTGCCGTGGATGTGATGATCATGCCCATGACGGATGATTTGGGCGATGCCATCGCGTTGTCTGAAAAGTTGAGAGCGGAAGGGATCAGAACCCAGCTGTATCTGGAGAGCGGCAAGTTCAAGAGCAAGATGCATTATGCTGACAGGATGGCTGTTCCTTATGTCATTTTCCTCGGAGAGGATGAGATCAAGGAAGGTCTGATCTCGTTGAAAGACATGACGAGCGGAGATCAGTCAAAAATGGATTATGCAGACTGCGTAGCCCGTTTAAAAGAACGGATCGCACAGTCTTCAGACAAGCCTATCGTTCAGATGTAATAAGAGAAAACACGGGAGTACCAAGCAGTCGGTAACGATTCTTGATACTCCCGTTTGTCATAAAAAACGGGATCTCCCCGACAAGCGGGAGACCCCGAAACAGTCCTGTTTGATCTTCAATTGGCATCCTCGTTGTTTTCAAGAATGCGCTTGGCGTTTTTGATCATTTTTTCACGCAGCCATTCGGGTTCAATAATTCTGAAATGCGCCGGAAGCGACATGAGGACTCCCAAAAAATGATCCACGTTCCGATAGGTGCATTCATAAACGCCGGGTGCTTTCGTAGCGGAAATATATTTGTTGAGCTCCATCACTGCCAGCTTATCTTTGATGGCCACTGTGCAAAAACTGGGAAGCTGCATTTGGAAACCGGACAACTCGGATAGACTCGCTGTATCCGTTATGGACAACTCGTCCGAGTCAATATCCATGAAGGCCTCGTCATTTTCGTTTGTGATGAAAGATGGCAGAGTGTACGGCTGTGTGTAAACATACCCCTTTTTGGAAGGCTCGTAACGGACAGGAGCGTTCAACTCGTCTTTCAGGTAACTGATATCCCGCTGAGCTTGCCTGAGACTGATGTGATAGCGGTCGGATAGCGATTTGACATTCGGGTATAGTTGAGCAGCGATTTTTTTATGCAGCCACTGGATCCGAATTGGAGATGCTGAGCTCATGCATTGCCTCCTTCATCTGCACCTGCTGTGTCTTCAGAAGAAACCGCCTCTGGCAAGTTATCTTGCTCCTCAGGCTTTGATTCCTCAGGTGAACGGATACCGGTATATAGCCTAAGCAGACTGTACAATGCAAAAGTCATGCATAGCACGGACATTGCAAAGTATATGCTGTGATAGTCTTTCCTCGTAATGTAGTATGCGAAAAAGGGGAAGCCCGCCGCACTGCACATAACCGTTGCCAAACTGAGAGAAAAAAACCAGAACCGCCCTTTATTTGCGCCGATGGCGACCCGCAATTCGGAAACGACGACCATCATGATACTGAACAGAGCAAACTGGGGCAGGAGCTTGGCAGGAGAATTGAGAGTGACAGTGACATCGATGTATGTCAAATAGATCATGACAAGACACCAGATAAATGCGCAGATTCCCGATATGAACCGAAGAGCCAGAGCCAATTTCCGGTTAAAGCGGCTGTAGACACAAAAGATGAATTGTGTCACTGCGAAGAGGGCAGAGATGACCGCAGCGGCTTTCAGCATGAACAGAGCCCATGAGGGAGTGGAAGTATTAAGGGGCTGAACCGCACAGAACAGAAAACCCAATGCCGGGAGAAGTAGCGAAAAAGCATGAAAAGGCGAAGGGACTTTTTCGTTGACGTCGGAGATGTTCAACTCCATTTCTCTGAACAGGATTGGCCATGCTGTAAGAGCGATCAGCGAGAGAGCCAGACAGGTTCGTGCGAACCACAGGAAGAAGGAATTATTGAAATACATCAACTCCGAGTCGAATGAGGTCAGAGCGGACAGAATATACCCGGATGTAACCAAAACCATGGATGCCGGAGCGATCATTTTGTACAAATAGAATTTGCTTTTGTTCATGTGAAATTAACTCTGCCCGAAGACTGAAAAATGATTCGGTTTGACTCCCTTCCTCAAATATTAAGCATATTTTACCATATTTCAATAGATTTGTGTGATTCCGGGTGAAAAAAACACAAAATGATGAGTTGCGATACGGATAATGCCCAGTGCGTATTCACTTTTTGAACCTGACGTGTTAAACTATGCATGGTCGTGCTTTTGCCGAACCGTTTCAACACTAGTCCAGATGAAAGGATTGATATGAGAATCAAGCGATTGATCGTAATTGTTTTATGCCTGATTATGCTGGTTTTGCCTTTTGCTTCGGGTTGCGGATCCGAAGTGCAGGAAGACGTCGATCAGAGCATGACCGAATCACAGTTAGAAAGCCAAACTGCAATCGGAGGAGAGGAAACAGAAACCATGAAAAATGAAGACAGGGAATACGATCTCCCGATCAGTTGGGAGTCTTTGAAGCAAACGGGAAAGAACAAGCAGCGGTGGCTGAGTCTCCCGTTTTCCAGAATCGTCATCAATCCACACAATTTCAATGTTGCGGAAGGCACGACTGAGGCCGCTTACTCAGATCGGCCCTCGATGCCTCTGAACCTGGGTTTCCTTTCTCCCTATTCGACATCGGGCTCGGGAGAGTGGCTGGAAGATCTGATCACTTTGTATGAAAAAGGGGCCACGGTTGGCGGTGTAGAAACGATTTTTCAGGCCAATCTGGAAAGCAAAAGCGGATGGACCACATCCGGAGGATCCTATACTCAATTGGACGTCAAAGATGGCGTTTTAAAACTGACCGTGCAGTCCGGCGCGAATGTGCCGTGGCAATATGCTGCAGCGGATATCGATGTGGATCTGTCTGATGATCCGATCCTGACGGTGACGGTCGATTCCTGCGAGAATGGATGGGCGCTCAAAGTTTGCGAAAAAGGCAAGGTGGACGAGGTTCTCATTAAAGATACGACTAAAACGGGGACTTTCAGCCTGAATCTTTCCGAAATACTCAACCGCAAAGATCGGTTTGTCGGACAGATCAAACTGTTTGAGATCGGATATGACTGTACAGTCACGATGAGCAGGCTAAGCATCGATTTCGTGGAAAGTGAATGCGAGACGGCCCAGTACTCTTCCACGGCCTGGACGCCTTCCGAACTGGAGTTCAATGCGGTCTATCCGAAGGGGCTAAAAGTTGAAGGAACAGATCTGTTTGCAGATGAGCGAACCGTGTTGAGACACATCACGGTGGCCCAAACCGGAAATCTCGTTTTGATGGCCAGGATTGCTGGAACACCGACATATGATTCATCTTCTCATACCTTGAGAGTCGAGCATGGGAATTACAGTTATGTGATCCGGACGGATCTGACCGCATCGCCACGCTTTTATTCAGATTACAATCATGCATTGGCTGACGCTGACGGAAGCCCGGACTGTGAAGCAACTGCGCAGTACATGGTTTGGAGATTGAAGGGCGTCAAAGAAGGAACTGAGTTGAATGTGGCGATCTGCATCGAGACAGATGCAGTTTCGTCTCAACAGTTGGCAGATCATGCCTCTGACGTTCTTTCAAAAGACTACCCAACGATCAGAAACGAACGGAAAAGGATGTGGGAAGATTATCTGATGCTTGTACCTCGTCCCTCAAGTTTTGATTTCAAAACCGTCAGCAGCATGAATGTGAAAGCAAACGACGTGAAGAAATACTACTACACCGCGTGGATCTTTCTGGCGCAAAACATACTTCCTGAAAATCCGGAACTGAATTATCCGTATCCTCAGGTCTGCTGCGGCAAACCCTCCATGTGGGCATACGGTGCGCCTGAGGCCGCGTACAGTGCATCCTGGGAAAGCTTCTTCGGGATCCAACTGCTTGGATATGTGCAACCCGATACGGCATGGGCCGCGCTGAAAGGACTGATCAGCCTGGTGGATGAAGACGGATTGCTCGGCGGTGAAAGTCTGCCTTCTGAAAAAGCGCATTCCGCATGGCTTCTGTACGAGCTGACCGGAGACAAAGAGGCGCTGGCCGGACTTTATGACAATATCGCCCACTATCTGGATTGGCGGATCGAAAATCCGCGATGGATATATTTGGATCACAACGATGTGAATTCTGCGGATGCAGATTTCGTTGCGTCAGCATTGGTAGACATCGAATATATGATCAAAATATCTGAGATTCTCGAAAAAACGGAAAAAATTTCCGAATGGGAAGAGAAGCATGACGCACTGCTCTCCAACTACTACAGATGGAACTTTGACGGCGGAAACGTGTATCAGTACTGCAACAAGATAACGCTGGCCAGGACGCCGGGCTGCACGATCTGGACCACCAAAGGATTGATGGTGGACGGATTGGACGAAGCGCATATCGCCGCCCTGATCAAACGGTTCAACACCGAGTATTCCTCGAAGAAGACTTTGGCGGGGCTTGCGGGCGTTAAGTATCCTGAAATCAGTCAGGCCATCCTCGGATTGCAAAAGGTCGGAGAAACGGAAAAGGCAGCCGTCCTTGCCGAGGTTTGCGCCCGCGACGTCGTCCGTTGCGGCATGTTCGCGGAAAACTATACCAATGCGGACATTCCTGTCGGCACAGGTGTACGCCCGGCGATGTTCGGCTGCGCCATGATGATCGACAGTGTACTGATGATGAACGGGTTCTCCTATGCAACCGTATCGTCTATTACTCTGCAAGGTGCCCAGGGCTCTGTGAGCAATGTTCAGATCCGCGGCGAAACTTACAGTTTCGAAGTGAAATAAGGACTTGGATCACAGCCTTGCTTATTGCCTCCGGTTTCTTGCGTGAAACCGGAGGTTTTTTGTTGACTGATCGCAGAATTATGCGTAAACAGGGCTCAAACTGACATAATTGATACCGATTATGTCTGTCTTTGTGAAAAATGCACAAAAATTTTAAAAAAATCGTGTGAAAATTTTCGGTCACGTATTTATTTTTAAGTTGCTTTTTAAAAGGCTTTGTGGTATAATCGCAAGGCTTGATGTGCGTAGAAGCGGGAGGTTGCTGATTTTATCAGGGAATTTCCGTGGAGTATGTCCGATAATCGGGCGAGTGTAGCTAATTCTACAAAGGCACAATTTTGGTTTTGTGCGACTTTCGACCGGAGTTCGTTCAGGCAGATGCTGATGCCTGGGCGGAGTCCACATTTTTCGGGTCAGCATGAAACGCGAGATGGCGTGTACAGCGTAGAAGCCCCACTTGACAAGCGATGCGCAATACTGCGCAAGACTTATTTCAAAGGAGGCAAACCACAATGGCAACAGAGAAAGTGAGAGTTCGTCTTAAGAGCTATGATCACAAGCTGGTCGATACCGCAGCAGAGAAGATCGTTGAGATCGCGAAGAGAAACGGCGCCGAAGTTTCCGGCCCCATTCCGCTTCCCACCGAAAAGGAAGTCATCACGATCCTTCGTGCTGTGCACAAGTACAAGGACAGCCGTGAGCAGTTCGAAACACGTACGCACAAGAGACTGATCGACGTGATCAAACCCTCTAAGAAGTGCATCGACGATCTGATGAGAGTCGACCTTCCGGCAGGCGTTGACATTCAGATCAAGCTCTGATCGAAGTTGTAAAAACAAAGACAACAGCTCCATGTACTGACCCAACAGGACATGAGGCGGCACTTTGTAAGTCATGTTGGCCCCGTTCGGGAGTCCAACCAATAATTTATGGAGGAAAGCAAAATGAAAAAGGGTATTATCGGTAAGAAAATCGGTATGACTCAGGTTTTCGATGAGAAGGGCAATGCAATCCCTGTAACAGTCATCGAGGCCGGCCCCTGCACAGTCGTGCAGAAGAAGACCGTTGAAAACGACGGTTACGATGCTGTTCAGCTCGGCTTCGAAGAAGTGAAGAGCCAGCATCTGTACAAAACCACCAAGGGTGGCAAGAAGAGACACAATTATCTCTCCGCAGCTGAGAAGGGACACTTCAGAAAATGGGTTCCCAGCGAAGATCTGCCTATTCTCAAACATCTGAAAGAATTCCGTTTTGAAGATTGCTCAACGTATGAATGTGGCGCTAAAGTCACCGCCGATACCTTCGCCGCAGGCGAAAAGGTCGATGTAACGGGTTTGACAAAAGGTCACGGATATACCGGTGCAGTTAAGAGATGGAATCAGCACACACTGTGCTCCACACACGGCGTCGGCCCGATCCACCGCGAAGTCGGTTCCATGGGTCCGAACTCCACTCCGTCCCGTGTTTACAAGAACAAACACATGGCCGGACAGTATGGTAATGAGCAGGTCACCATTCTCAACCTCAAAGTCGTAAAGATCGATGCAGAAAGAAATCTGATCGCCGTTAAAGGTGCCGTTCCCGGTGCCAAGGACGGAATCGTCTTCATTCGCGACTCGATCAAGGCCTGAGTGAAGGAGGTAACGTAAAATGCCAAACGCAAAGATTTTTAACATGGCAGGCGCAGAAGTAGGCACGATGGAATTGTCCGACAAACTGTTCGGTGCAAGCGTCAACGTCGCAGTGCTTCATCAGGCTGTCAAAACTTATCTGGCAAATCAGCGTCAGGGCACACAGTCCACATTGACTCGTTCTGAAGTCAGTGGCGGCGGCAAAAAGCCCTGGAGACAGAAGGGAACAGGTCGTGCCCGTCAGGGTTCCACACGTTCTCCTCAATGGACGCACGGCGGTATCGCCCTTGGCCCGAAGCCGAGAGATTATCGCATTGCCATGACAAAGAAGGCAAAGAGAGTGGCACTCTTCAGCGCACTTTCTGCCAGAGCCGCTTCCGGAGATCTGATCCTCCTGGATGCAGTGCAACTTGAAGGTTACGAAAAATCCACCTCTAAAATGGCTGGTATGTTCAAAGCTCTCGGTTGCGAAAAAACGTACGAGAAGGAATACAAACTGTACGAACTCGACGACAAGGGTGAATTAATTAAAGGAAAGAAAGCAACCCGTACGGCTAAAAAAGCTCAGACCGCTCTGCTGGTTCTTCCCGAAGTTGATGCAGTTGTCGTCAGAGGATGTGCAAACATTCCCGAAGTCAAAACGACTCTTTACAGCACACTGAATGTTTACGACATTCTGAATGCCGAAAAACTTGTGATGACGGTCGACGCCGTTAAGAAACTCGAGGAGGTTTATGCGTGATGAAATCAGTACAAGATGTTATCATTGCTCCGATCATTTCCGAGAGCTCGATGCGCGGTGTTGAACAGAAGAAATACGCTTTCAAAGTTCAGTCCAAAGCAACAAAGCCTGAGATCGCAAATGCGGTCGAGGTCATGTTCAAGGTCAAAGTCGCATCCGTTAATACAATTAATATGAAGAGAAAGCCCAAACGGATGGGTGTTCATCAGGGATACACCTCCGCCTGGAAGAAAGCTTACGTCACGCTGACAGAAGATTCGAAGTCCATCGAGTTCTTCGAAGGCCTGAACTGAGAGTAGGAGGAGTCAATAATGCCTACAGTAAAGTTTAAACCAACCACGCCTTCCAGAAGAAATATGACGGCTCCTTCATTTGAGGAAGTCACGCGTAAGTCTCCTGAGAAGAAACTGATTGTAATCAAAAAGAAGAATTCCGGTCGTAACAGTTACGGCAAAATCACCGTTCGTCACAGAGGCGGCGGAAACAAGATCAAGTACAGACTGATCGATTTCAAGCGTCAGGACGCTTCTGCCAACACCGTTCTCGGTATTGAGTATGATCCGAACCGCTCCGCTTACATCGCTCTGCTGGAAAACGGCGAGGGCAAACGGTCCTACATCGTAGCTCCTGTTGGTCTGAAAGACGGCGACGTGGTTTATTCCGCGCCGGATGCCGACATCAAACCCGGCAACACGCTTCCAATCTCCAACATCCCCGTCGGTACGATGATCCACAACATCGAACTGTATCCCGGTAAAGGCGCACAGCTGGTTCGTTCAGCCGGTGTCTTTGCTCAGCTGATTGCCAAAGAGAATGGTCAGGCACAGGTTCGTCTGCCTTCCGGTGAAGTCCGCATCATCCGTTTGGATTGCAAGGCTACCATCGGTCAGGTCGGCAACATTGAGCATGACACAGTCAAACTTGGCAAAGCCGGCAAGAAGAGACACATGGGCATTCGTCCTACAGTCCGCGGTTCTGTCATGAACGCGGTCGACCACCCTCACGGTGGTGGTGAAGGCAAGTCGCCGATCGGCCATCCCGGACCGGTTACTCCTTGGGGCAAACCTGCTCTTGGTTACAAGACCCGTAACACCAAGGCAAGAACCAACAAGTTCATCATTAAGCGCCGTAATGCTAAGTAAAGGAGGGAATATCAATGAGTAGAAGTACTAAAAAGCCGCCTTTTGTTGAGGAAAAGCTTTACAACCGTATCGTTGCAATGAATGAGAAAAACGAGAAGAAAGTCATTAAAACATGGTCTCGTTCTTCCACAATATTCCCTGAATTCGTCGGTCACACGATCGCTGTACATGATGGCAGAAAGCACGTTCCCGTTTTTGTTACGGAAGATATGATCGGCCACAAACTCGGTGAGTTCGCTTTGACCAGAACGTTCAAAGGACATTCTGGATCCAAGACGTCCAACACATCCGGTAAATAATTGAGAGGAGTCACAGAAGAATATGGAAGCAGCAGCATATCTTAGACATGCCAGAATTTCCCCTAGAAAAGTTCAGTATGTGCTCGATCTCATCAGAGGCAAGGATGTAGAAACGGCGATGGCTATTCTGAAGAACACCCCCCGCGGTGCTTCCGAATACCTGATCAAATTACTGAACAGTGCTCTTGCGAATGCAGAGAACAATTTCCATATGGATACTACGAATCTGTATGTGAAAACCTGTTTCGTTTGCCCCGGCCCGACCATGAAGAGAATCATGCCTCGTGCCAAAGGCAGCGCAGACAGAATTTTAAAGCGCACCAGCCACGTAACGATGGTTGTTGCAGAGAAAGAAATGTAAGGAGGGTATGAACTATGGGTCAAAAGGTTAATCCGCACGGCATGCGTGTTGGCGTTATCAAAGATTGGGACTCAAGATGGTTCGTTTCCGACGAAAAGTTCGGTGATACCCTTGTGTCTGACAGAAAAATCAGAACGTTCCTGAAATCCGAATTGAAGGATGCAGGCGTTCCGAAGATCGAGATCGAACGCAAAACCGTTTACGATGCAAAAGCAGGCAAGAATACTGAGTTCATCAGAGTGATCCTGCATTGCGCAAAACCCGGTTTTGTCATCGGTAAAGACGGCTCCAACATTGAAAAGTACAGAAAAGCTGTGGCCAAAATGGTTCCCGGCGCAAGAGTTGCTTTTGATGTTGTTGAAGTCAGATCTCCGGATCTGAATGCACAGCTGGTTGCAGAGAACATCGCAGGCCAGTTGGAGCGCAGAGTGACATACCGTAAAGCCATGAAAATGGCTATCCGCAATACCATGAGACTGGGTGCCAAGGGCATCAAGATCACATGCGGCGGCCGTTTGGGCGGCGTTGAAATTTCCAGAAGTGAGCATTATCACGAAGGGACCATCCCGCTGCAGACGCTCCGTGCAGATATCGATTACGGACTTGCAGAAGCAGCTACGACCTACGGTCGCATCGGCGTTAAGGTTTGGATCTATGCAAGCGGAGAAGTTCTTCGTGAAGTAAACAGACCCGGAAGCCAGCACAAAGACCGCAAGGGCGGCCGCAACGGTGATCGCAACGGCGATCGCAGAAACGGCGGATCTTTCAACAAAGACGGCGGCAGACGTTTCAACAATGAAAACAGACCGCCCCGTCAGAATCGCCCGACTGGAGATCGTCCGGCAAGAGCACCCAGAGAAGGGGCTCCTAAAGATGGAGGTACAAAGTAATGTTAATGCCAAAAAGAGTTAAGTTCCGCCGTGTTCAGCGCGGTAGAATGAAGGGCAAGGCTTCCCGTGGCAATACGATTACGAATGGTGCCTACGGTCTTATGGCTCTTGAACCCGCTTGGATCACAGCCAACCAGATTGAAGCAGCCCGTATTGCAATGACACGTTACATCAAACGTGGTGGTCAGGTTTGGATCAAACTGTTCCCGGATAAGCCGATTACGGAAAAACCGGCCGACACTCGTATGGGTTCCGGTAAAGGTGCCGTTTCCTATTGGGTAGCAGTCGTCAAACCGGGTCGCATCATGTTCGAAATGGATGGTGTCGACGAAGCAACTGCCAGAGAGGCTATGCGTCTTGCCGGCCACAAACTGCCCATCAAGAGCAAGTTTGTTGCCAAGACGGCAGAAACTGCTGAGGAGGTGTAAAACATGAAAGCATCTGAATTGAATCGGATGAGCGTTGATGCTTTGGAAGAAAAGCTGAAGGATCTGAAAACAGAGTTGTTCAATCTTCGTTTTCAGCATACCACCAATCAGCTGGACAACCCGCACGTGCTCAATGATGTAAAGAAGGATATCGCTCGCGTTATGACCGTTCTTCAGCAGAAGAAATACAACGAGGAGGCATAATCATGGAAAGAGCATTGAGAAAAACCAGAGTTGGTATTGTTTCCAGCAACAAAATGGACAAGACCATTGTTGTCTCCATCGAAGATAACGTCAAGCATCCCGCTTTCGGCAAAATTATCAAGCGCACATTGAAGGTCCATGCACAGGACGACAATAACGAATGTGGTATCGGTGATAAAGTCGAGATAATGGAAACCCGCCCGCTCTCCAAAACAAAGAGATGGAGACTGGTTCGCATTATCGAAAAGGCGAAATAATTTAACTGAATTTGAATCACGAATAGTAAGTACGTCGAAGCGTACTGAAACAGTAGGAGGAAACATATGATTCAGCAACAAACACTGATGAAGGTCGCTGACAACACCGGTGCCAAAGAGCTGATGTGCATTCGTGTTCTGGGCGGTACAGGCCGCAGATATGCCAACGTTGGCGATATCGTGGTCTGCTCAGTCAAGAAGGCCATCCCCGGAGGCGTTGTTAAGAAAGGCGACGTTGTTAAAGCTGTAGTTGTCCGCACGGCGCATGGTATCAAGCGCGGTGACGGAACATATATCAAATTTGACGAAAACGCAGCAGTTATCGTAAAAGAAGACAAGACCCCGACAGGGACGCGTATTTTTGGGCCTGTGGCTCGTGAATTGCGTGAAAAACAGTTCCTGAAGATTTTGTCTTTGGCTCCCGAAGTACTCTGAGGAGGAATAGACAATGGCTAAACTTCATATCAAAAAAGGTGATAACGTTATTGTCCTTTCCGGAGATGAAAAGGGCGTTCAGGGTGAAGTCATCGCTACTTCTCCCTCTGAAGGAAAAGTAATTGTTAAAGGCGTTCACATGATCAAGAAGCATGTGAAACCTCGCCGTCAGGGCGAAGCCGGCGGTATCATCGAGGCAGAGGGTGCCATCTATGCATCCAAAGTTGCTCTGTATTGCTCAAAATGCGGAAAAGGCGTCAGGACGAAGAACGTTGTTAAGTCCAATGGCAAAAAAGTCCGTGTTTGCGTACATTGCGGTACTGAACTGTGAGAAAGGAGACAATCATGGCAGCAAGATTAAAAGAGAAATACAATGCCGAGATTGCTCCGGCACTCATGGCAAAATACAATTACAAGAGCGTTATGCAGATTCCGAGATTGAACAAAATCGTTATCAATGTCGGTGTCGGTGACGCTAAAGAAAACTCCAAAGCGCTGGATGCGGTTCTTGCGGATATCACAATGATCGCCGGCCAGAAAGCAGTTCCCACAACAGCTCGGAAATCCGTTGCGAACTTCAAACTCCGTGAAGGAATGAAGATCGGTGCCAAGGTTACTCTCCGCGGCGACAGAATGTACGAATTTATGGATCGTCTCTTTAACTTCGCACTGCCGCGCGTACGTGACTTCAAGGGCATCAATCCGAATGCTTTTGACGGACGCGGAAATTACGCACTGGGTCTGAAGGAACAGTTGATCTTCCCCGAAATCGATTACGACAAAGTCGAAAAGATTCGCGGCATGGATATCTGTTTCGTAACGACAGCTGTTAACGATGATGAAGCAAGAGAGATGCTGAAACTGTTCGGCGCTCCGTTTGCTGAGTGATGGAGGAATACCGATTATGGCTAAAAAAGCAATGATTTTGAAGCAGCAGGGTCCGCAGAAGTTCTCAACAAGACGCTACAACCGCTGCAAGATTTGCGGCCGTCCCCATGCGTATCTGCGCAAGTACGGGATCTGCCGTATCTGCTTCCGCGAATTGGCTTATAAGGGTGAAATCCCGGGTGTTAGAAAAGCATCCTGGTGATGTCCGCCAGCGATTGGATGTTCAATCGTTCCCCCAACGGTCGGTAGGAAGAATTCTTAACCGCCGGCTGGCCGCCGCTTTTTAGCGGCAGCAAGAATATTTAACTTGCATAAGGAGGATTAAAACTATGCAAATGTCTGATGTTATAGCAGATATGCTTACAAGAATCAGAAATGCAAGCAGCGCAAAGCATGCAACTGTTGATGTTCCGGCTTCCAACATGAAAAAGGCCATCGCAGACATTCTGGTTGAAGAAGGTTATATCAAAGGCTACGAAGTAGTGGATGAAACAAAACAGGGTGTGATCCGCATCACACTGAAATATACGGCAAACAAACAGCGCGTCATTCGTGGCATCAAGCGTGTTTCCCGTCCGGGTCTGAGAATTTACGCCGGATGCGAAGATATGCCTAAGGTCATGAACGGCATGGGTATTGCCATTGTTTCTACATCCAAGGGAATTATGACGGATAAAAAGGCTCGCCGTGAAAATGTTGGCGGTGAAGTTCTTGCGTTCGTTTGGTAATAGGAGGTTGAAGCATGTCAAGAATTGGTAGAGCTCCTATTGCAGTCCCTGCAGGCGTTAAAGTTGAGATCGCAGACGGCAACGTCGTGACGGTTTCCGGTAGCGTCGGCACTCTGACTCGTACATTTGATCAGCGTATCTCGATCAATTATGATGCAGACGCAAAACAAATCAAGCTGGAACGTCCTTTGGACGCAGAAGGCAAAGAAACTGAAGACCCGGAAGCAAAGAGACTGCATGGTCTTTCCCGTGCACTCCTGCACAACATGGTTGTCGGTGTTTCCGAAGGTTTCCAGAAAACCTTGATCATCAAAGGTGTCGGTTATAAGGCCGTCAAACGCGGAGACGTTGTGATGCTTTATGTCGGATACTCCCTTGTCAAAGGTAAGGGCGATGAGATGGTTCCGCAGGAAAAATACTGCATCAAAGCTCCGGAAGGCATTAAGCTGGAAGTGCTTGAGCAGGCTGCCGATCCGACGATCGTCGTCAAAGGCGCTGACAAACAGGCCGTAGGGCAGGTTGCTGCTGTGATCCGCAGCAAGAGGCCGCCTGAACCTTACCATGGTAAAGGTATTCAGTATCAGGGTGAGCGGATTCGCCGCAAGGCCGGCAAGACCGGTAAGTAATTGAAAGGAGTGGAACAGATATGGTTTCTAGAAAAGACAGTAATCAAGCTCGTCTGAAGAGACATAAGAGAGTCAGAGCAAAGATTTCGGGTACTTCTGCCCGTCCTCGCCTGGCGGTTTACCGCTCCAATGCGAACATCTCTGCTCAGATCATTGATGACGAAAAAGGTGTTACTCTTGTTTCGGCTTCCACATACGGATCCGGCTTTGACGGAAACGGCGGAAACAAAGAAGCAGCAAAATTCGTTGGCAAAAAAATTGCCGAAAAGGCACTTGAAGCAGGTATCACCGAGGTCGTTTTCGACCGTGGCGGCTATCTCTTTCACGGCCGTGTATCGGAGTTGGCTGCAGCTGCCCGTGAGGGTGGGCTGAAGTTCTGATTGCATTTTGCAGTCAGTCCGGTTTGTACACTGTTCAATTTGTTAATTGGACAAAAATATTGGAGGAAAACACATGTCTAAAAAATTTGACTCAACTGGAGTTGAACTTGAAGAGCAACTCGTTGCGCTGAATCGTGTTTCCAAGACCGTCAAAGGTGGCCGTGTGGCTCGTTTCGCAGCGATCATGGTCGTAGGTGATAAAAACGGTCATGTCGGTGTAGGCCTGGGCAAGGCTGCCGAGGTTCCCGAAGCGATCCGCAAAGGAATCGAAGACGCGAAGAAAAATATGATCACCGTGTCCCTGAAGGGCACCACCATTCCGCACGAAGTCATCGGCGAATACGGCGCAGGCCGCGTTATGCTGAAGCCGGCTGCAGAAGGTACCGGTGTTATCGCAGGGAACAAGGTCAGAATGATTCTGGATTTGGCCGGTATTTCCAATATCCGTGCTAAATGCTTGCGTTCTACCAACCCGACAAACGTGGTGAAAGCCACGATTGAAGGTTTGAAAGAACTGCGCAACGTTGAGGAAGTTGCCGCTATCCGCGGTATTTCCGTTGAGCAGGTCAAAGGTTAAGGAGGCGCGTTATGGTAAAGATTACACTCGTCAAGAGTTTGATTGGCGCCAAGCCGAAAACGGTCGCTACCGCCAAAGCCCTCGGACTTGCTCGCATCGGCCATTCCGTTGTTTTGAACAATACACCGGATATCGCCGGCAAGATTCGCGTACTGGCTCACCTGGTCAAGGTTGAGACGGTTGAAGAAAATGCATAAGGAGGTGCCTGAAATGTCATTACTTTTGAATGATTTGACTCCTGCTGAAGGTTCTGCTCAGAAAGCATGGCGTAAAGGCAGAGGCCCCGGTTCCGGCAACGGAAAAACGGCAGGCAAAGGCCACAAAGGTCAGAACGCTCGCTCCGGCGGCGGTGTCAGACCCGGTTTCGAAGGCGGTCAGCTTCCGCTTTACCGCAAACTGCCGAAGAGAGGCTTCCACAACAAATTTGCGACCACTTATGCAACTGTAAATGTTGGATCACTTTCAGTTTTTGAAAATGGGTCCGTAGTTGACTTGGAAGCTCTGAAGGAAAAAGGCATCGTTAAGAAACAACTTGACGGTATCAAAATTCTGGGCAACGGCGAACTGACGGTAGCCCTGACTGTGAGAGCTGAAAAGTTTTCTGCTGCGGCTAAGGAGAAGATTGAAAAGGCTGGCGGAACGGTAGAGGAGGTCTAAGGATGTTTCAAACATTTAAAACAGCCTGGAAGATCCCGGAATTAAGGAAGAAGATCCTGTTTACCTTGATCATCATTATCCTGTATCGTCTCGGCTCCAACATCCCCGTACCCTTCGTTAACGGCGAAGCCATCAACGCTTGGTTCTCGGCTACTTCCGGAAGCTCGATTTTGAGTTATTTCAATATCTTGTCCGGTAGCGCACTGAGTTATGGTACTTTATTCGCTCTTTCCGTGTCGCCTTACATCACGGCATCGATCGTTTTGCAGTTGCTTTGTGTAGCAATTCCGAAACTGGAGAGATTGTCCAAAGAAGAGGGCGGACGTCAGAAGATCACAGCAATGACGCGTGCTTTGACAGTCGTCCTTGCCATCATCACCGCATTCGGATATGCGATGATGCTGAAAAACAACAGTACGGATACCAGCAAACTGCTGGTTGACGGCTACAACACAGGCGCATGGCCGATCATCATCATGATCGCTTGCTATTGTGCTGGTGCTGCCATTATCATGTGGCTGGCCGAAAAGATCAATGAAAAGGGCATCGGCAACGGTATTTCGATCATCCTGTTCGCAGGTATCGTTTCCAGAGGTCCGGCTTTGATCAGCGGTCTGTGGTCTATGATCACGAGCAACAAGTATCATTTGGCAGTCGGCATTCTGCTTGGAGTTGTTTCTGTTCTGATCACACTCGGTATGACCATTTTGATCGTTTGGATCACCAACTCCGAACGCCGCATCCCGGTTCAGTATGCAAAGCGTACTGTAGGCCGGAAGATGTACGGCGGGCAGTCGAGTTATCTGCCTTTGAAGTTGAATATGGCCGGCGTTATGCCGATCATCTTTGCCAACTCCTTGGTTGCTGTTCCTGCGACGATCGCAAGCTTTTTGCCCAGCGACAACTGGTTCTCAAAGTTTGTTGATACATGGTTCGATACAGACACATGGATTTACATCGTGATCGATATCGCTTTGATCATTGCTTTCTCTTACTTCTACATCTTGATTTCGTTCAATCCTGTGGAAGTGGCAAACAATATCAAAGAGAACGGCGGTGCCGTTCCCGGTATCAGACCCGGTAAACCTACATCCGACTATATCACGAAGGTGTTGAACAGGATCACGTTGATCGGTGCTATATTCCTGGCTATCGTTGCCGGTTTGCCATTGATCATCAACGCAATCAGCGGCGGTCAATTCTCAGGTATCGCGTTCGGTGGTTCTTCACTGCTGATCGTTGTCGGTGTCGCACTTGAAACTGCCCGTGAACTGGAATCCCAGATCACGATGCGTAACTACAAGGGCTTCCTTGATTGATCAGGATTGTCGGAGGGTCGCATGAATTTGATTTTGCTGGGCGCACCTGGTGCAGGAAAAGGCACTCAGTCCGCCAAGATTTCAGAAAAGTTTGGAATACCCGCTATTTCAACAGGTGATATTCTCAGAGCCGCAATGAAAAACGGCACGCAGTTGGGCAAGCAGGCCAAGGCTTTTGTGGAAGCCGGCCAGCTGGTCCCGGATGCGCTGGTCATCGATCTGATCAAAGAAAGATTGGGAGAACCGGATTGCAAGAAAGGTTTTATCCTTGACGGTTTCCCGCGTTCCATTCATCAGGCTGAAGCCTTGAAGGCCATGGGCGTGAAAATCGATGCAGTGGTCAGCATTGAAGTCCCGGATGAGAAAATCGTCAAAAGGATGGCCGGCAGACGCGTCTGCGCCTGCGGCGCTTCCTACCATGTGGATTATAACCCGCCTAAAGTCGCAGACGTCTGTGACAAATGCGGCGCAAAGCTCGTGATCCGTTCGGATGATGCTCCTGAAACCGTTCAGGCACGTCTGAAAACCTATCACGATCAAACAGAGCCGTTGGTCGGTTATTATGCATCCGAAGGTTTGTTAATCCGTATCGAAGGTCAGGATGAAGTCTCCGATACGACCAAGTTAGTCTTTAAAGCAATCGAACGTTTTGAGGCTTAAGATGATTGAGCTGAAAAATTCCTTGCAAATTGAAGCGATGAAGGATGCCGGAAGGATCACGGGCGAGGCCTTATTGGCCGCCCGGGACTTCCTGCGTCCCGGAATTACAACTTATGAGCTGGACAAAGTCGTCCATGATTATATCGTCAAATGCGGAGCCAAACCTTCGTTTTTGGGATATGGCGGTTTCCCGGCAAGTGCCTGCATCAGTATCAACGATGAGGTCATTCACGGGATCCCGGATAAAAATCATGTGATCAAGGAAGGCGATATTGTCAAAGTCGATGTCGGAGCCTACTACAAGGGTTTCCACGGAGACAGTGCCAGAACGATTGCGGTGGGCAAGGTCAGCGATGAAGCGACCCGTTTGATTCAAGTCACTCGAGACAGTTTCTTCGCCGGACTCGCACAGGTCAAAGAAGGTAACCGGATCGGCGATATCGGCGCTGCAGTGGATGCTGTGGCCCGCTCCGCCGGATTCAGCACAGTTAAAAAATATGTGGGCCACGGTGTGGGTGCAAACCTGCATGAGGCTCCGGATGTACCGAATTTCGGGACACCGGGAAGAGGCCCGAGGCTGACCGCGGGAATGGTTATCGCGATTGAACCAATGATCAATGTCGGCACTTTCGAAGTGTACGAATTGGCTAACGGCTGGACCGTTAAGACCAGAGATCATAAACTTTCAGCTCATTACGAAAACACGATTGCACTGACTTCCAACGGTGTCGTCAATCTGACACTGATCGAAGAAGACTTCTGATCTAGATAGGGGTGATTATTCTGCCTAAAGATGATGTAATTGAATTTGAGGGATCCGTACTTGAGGCTTTGCCCAATGCAACCTTCAAGGTAAAACTGTCAAATGGACATATCATCACCGCACATATTTCCGGCAAACTTCGCAAGAACTACATTTGGATCTTGCCCGGAGATAAAGTGACAGTTGAGGTGTCTGTCTACGATCTCACCAAAGGTCGTATCACGTGGCGCACCAAATAATTGCCGGTGCAGAGAACCACAAAAAATAATCGAAAGGTATGGTATCATATATGAAAGTGAAACCGTCCGTAAAAAAGATTTGCAACAAGTGCAAAATCATAAGAAGAAAAGGGATTGTTATGGTTATCTGTGAGAATCCCAAGCACAAGCAGAGACAGGGCTGATAAGTCCTTATCGCAGAAAGAAACGAGAGGTGAAATACAAGAATGGCTCGTATTGCTGGTGTTGATATTCCTAACAACAAACGCGTTGAAATTGCTCTGACCTACATTTTCGGTATCGGACGCAAGAGCGCAAATGATATTTTGGCCAAAGCCGGTGTCAACCCTGATACCCGTGCCAAAGATCTGACCGAAGACGAAGTTGCCAAGATTCGTGACGAAATCGAAAACAACTACACCGTGGAAGGCGATCTGCGCAGAAATGTGTCTATGGATATCAAGAGAATGGTAGATATCAACTGCTATCGCGGAATCAGACACAGAAAGAGTTTGCCTGTAAGAGGCCAACGTACAAAAACAAATGCAAGAACCAGAAAAGGTCCTGCAAAGACAATCGCAAACAAGAAGAAGTAAGGAGTGACTTGAAATGGCTCAAACTAAAAAAGTTGTTAAAAGACGCCGCGACCGTAAAGTTGTCGAGAAGGGTCAAGTTCACATTGATGCTTCCTTCAACAATACGATTGTAACCGTTACCGATGCCAATGGTAACGCATTATCCTGGGCATCTGCCGGAGAGCTCGGTTTCAGAGGTTCCAGAAAGTCCACGCCGTTTGCTGCACAAGCTGCTTCTGAAGCTGCTTTGAAAGCTGCATTGGATTACGGCCTCAAAGAAGTTGAGGTTTTCGTAAAAGGTCCGGGTCAGGGACGTGAATCTGCTATTCGCGCACTTGAAACAGTCGGCATGAAAGTCACATTGATCCGTGACGTGACTCCGATCCCGCACAATGGATGCCGCCCGCCTAAGCGCAGACGCGTATAATCTCAGAGGAGGTAAGTTAGAATGGCTACAAAGACACCTATTCTCAAAAGATGCAAAGCGCTTGGAATCAGTCCCGCTGTTGTTGGTATCAACAAAGAGTCTCATCGTGAAGTCAAACGCAGCAACAAAAAGGTCAGTGAGTACGGTCTTCAGCTGAAAGAAAAGCAGAAGGCAAAGTTCATCTATGATGTGATGGAAACACCGTTCCACAACTACTATGTCAAGGCTGAAAAGATGAAGGGTCAGGCCGGTGAAAACCTGATGATTCTTCTTGAAACAAGACTTGATAACGTTTTGTTCAGAATGACTTTTGCACGGACAAGAAGAGAAGCAAAGCAGTTGATCAACCACCACTTTGTGACTGTCAACGGCAAATCCGCCACCATTCCTTCCATGCGCATCAATGCCGGTGACGTCATTGCGATCAGCGAGAAGTATAAGAGTTCCGCCCGCATCAAGGGTATCATCGAAGATACTGAAGGCAGATTGGCTCCCGCTTGGATGAACAGCGACAGAGAGAATCTGAAAGGTACAGTAACAGCTTTACCGACACGTGAAGAAATTGACGTCCCCGTCAATGAAACACTGATTGTTGAGTTGTATTCCAAGTAATCTGACCAGATCATAGCTTGAAAAAACGGAAGCTATGGACCAACTCTCCAAGAGAGTCGTCAAATGACAAAGAATACAACCAGGAGGAAAAGAAAAATGATAGAGATTGCAAAGCCAATCATTCGGGCAATGGTCTTAAATGACGAAGGCAAAGAAGATCCCAATGCAGATGGCAGCCATGGTCGTTTCGTGGTTGAACCGCTGGAAAGAGGTTATGGTATCACGCTGGGCAACTCCCTTCGCCGTGTGCTTTTAAGTTCTCTGCCGGGTTATGCTGTTACAAGCATCAAAATCGATGGCGTTCTTCATGAATTCTCAGTTATTCCTGGTGTCACTGAAGATGTGACCGAGATCGTGCTGAATGTGAAGAGCATTATTGCGAAACTGCATACAACCGAACCCAAGACTGCATATATCGACGTGACGGGTCCCTGCGAAGTGACTGCCGGCGATATCAGAGCCGACTCGGATCTTGAAATCAAGAATCCGGATTTGCATATTGCAACAGTCGGAGACAATGCGAGATTCTATATGGAACTCTCCTTTGAAAGCGGTCGCGGCTATGTATCTCAGGATCGCAACAAACAGATCCATCAGCTCTTGATTGCTAATCAAGCCAAAGAAGCCAAAGAGGCTAAAGACGGAAAAGAAGGAAAAGAGGGAAGCAAAGAAAAGGATGCAGCAGAAAATGCAGCCGCAGCCACCCCTGTTACTTCTCCTATCGGCATCATTTATACCGATTCCATCTACACACCGATCAATGCCGTCAGTTACACAATCGAAAACGCCCGTGTGGGTAGTGATATCGATTTCGACAAGCTGACCATTGACGTCACAACAAACAATACAATTACTGCAAGACAAGCGATTTCTTACAGTGCCAAGATTCTCAACGATCATCTCAAATTGTTTGAAGAATTATCTGAAGAAGAACTCCCTGAAAACACCCTGAGTGTTGGTGTTGAAGAAAAGAAGGAAAAAGTTCTTGAAATGACTATTGAGGACCTTGACCTATCCGTACGCAGCTATCATTCGTTGAAGCATGCCGGGATAGATACAGTCGAGCAACTAGTGAGCCGGACAGAAAGCGAAATGATTAAAGTCCGTAATCTCGGCAAGAAATCCTTGGAAGAAGTGATTCAGAAACTGAAAGCTTTGGATCTGTCTTTGAGAGAAGAAGACTGATCGGAGCGAAAGTAGGAGGGAATAGTTATGTCCACGAGAAAGCTTGGTAGAGTTACCGCTCATAGAAACGCCATGTTGCGCGGAATGGTAACCCTGCTTTTGGACAACGGCAAGATTGAAACAACCGTTACAAGAGCAAAGGAAGTTCAGTCTATTGCCGAACAAATCATTACAACTGCAAAGAAATCCTATACATACAGAGAAGACGGCGACAAGGTGAATGCTTACAATGAACGCAAGAAACTGTATGCTTATATCACAAAACAGGATGTAGTTGAAAAGGTCGTTGCTGAAATTGCTCCGAAGTATTTGGAACGCAATGGCGGCTATACGCAGATTTTCAAGATCGGCCCGCGCCGTGGTGATGCAGCCGAAATGGCAGTGATCACTTTGGTGGAGTCGAAGTAATCCCTGAAGAGATTTCTAAGTCTAGAAAAGTGCTGATTTCCATTTGATTTCAGCACTTTTCCATATTTATTATTCGACCGACTTTGTGCGGTCAGTTTTCAGAAAATCAATTATTGCACCGCAAGAGCTGTTGTGATATAATTGGTTATCTTATTTTTAAGGGAAGACTCGCAATGTTCATAAAGAGTGTACGCCCGGCAGGCGGATTCGCCTCGAATTGCTATTTGCTGGTTTCCGGAAAGGAAGCGGTGCTAGTCGATCCGAGCGAGCCCGTGGAGAATGTCAGAGAAGCATTGCTCGATTCGGGAGCGGATTTGAAAGAAATATGGCTGACACACGGTCATTTCGATCACATTTTGCACCTCAGAGATGTCAAAAAAGCTTTCGGAGTGATCGCCAAAATCCATGTCAGCGAGGTCGATTTCCCTCAAGACGGCATGAAAAATGCGTATGCACTTCTGATGGGGTCTGATATTTCCTTCGGAGAAATAGACGGTACTTTTTCAGATCAGGACATGCTGAACGTCGGTGATGAGACAGTTCGGGTCATTCACACGCCGGGGCATACCCAGGGCAGCTGTGTTTTTGAGACCAGTGCGGGATTGATCACAGGGGACACCCTGTTTTCAATGGGGCACGGAAGAACAGATCTTTATAGCGGTGATGATGAACAGATGTTGCAGTCACTGATGAAGCTTCAAAAGATGAGCGGAAGACTCAGGATTTATCCAGGCCACGGAGGAGGTTCGACCTTGTCTGCGGCGCTGTGGGATTGCGGATTAACCGGGAGGAACGAATTATTATGACTGAAGAGATCAAAGGCAATTTTATTCATGATGTCATTGATGCGGATCTGGCCGAAAACCCAGATTTAAAGATACATACGAGATTTCCTCCGGAACCCAATGGTTATCTTCACATCGGTTCTGCGAAAGCCATCATGATCAACTATACGACTGCCAAAAAATACGGTGGGCTCTTCAATCTTCGATTTGATGACACAAATCCTTCGAAAGAGGATGTGGAATATGTTGAATCCATTGAAAATGATCTGAAATGGCTCGGAGCTGTTCCGAACGGCGGCATTTTTTACGGCTCAGATTATTTTGATGCATGCTTTGAATGCGCTGTTCATCTGATCAAAAACGGCTTGGCCTATGTGGATGATCTGACAGCTGACGAACTGCGCGAATACAGAGGCACATTGACGGAGCCCGGAAAAGAGAGCCCTTACAGAAATCGCACGGTTGAGGAGAATCTGGATCTCTTTATGCGCATGAAGGCCGG
>CADBRS010000176.1 GCA_902797125.1 uncultured Ruminococcus sp. | reverse complement strand
TATTACCCTGTCATACCAGATACTTCTGGCAAGGCTTGCAACTGCTGTGAATGATCATAACTTCAGTAAGCATGGGTCTAGCCCCGGCGTCCCGACCGGTTTTTATATCGTTCTCAGATCCTCTTTCTGTGTCTGAAATCGGATCTCTGAACTGCACGTTCATTTGCCTGTTCTTCTTTTTTCAGAACAGTTTTGTAGTTTTCCGCAATTCATCTCACCGCCTATAGAGGACGGGAGAATTCTTGCTGTATGCTTGTTAAAGAGCTGCTTTTGCCTGTTCCACAAGGGCAGCGAAAGCCGCTTTATCGTTGACTGCCAGTTCGGCAAGCATCTTGCGGTTCAAGTTGATGCCGGCTTTCTTCAAACCGTTCATGAACTTGGAATAGTTGATGCCGTTTGCTTTCGCCTGAGCGGAAATGCGAGCGATCCACAGTCTGCGGAAATCTCTCTTGCGCAGCTTGCGGCCGATGAATGCATAGTTACCGCTCTTCATGACGGCCTGTTTAGCCATCTTGAAATGTTTGGATTTGGCTCCGAAATAACCTTTAGCGGCCTTCAGAACTGCTTTTCTTCTTTTACGTGTATTGAGTGCACCTTTAATTCTTGCCATAGTTTAGTTCCTCCGTTTCACGCCTTAGTGCTGAATCATTTCTCTTACGTTCTGAGCCATTGCTTCGCTCATGTAAGCACCCTGACGAAGCCATCTCTTGCGTTTGCTCGTCTTCTTGCCCGTGTTGTGACGGTGCTGATTGTGGAACATTTTGACTTTGCCGGTCCCTGTTAAGGTGAACCTTTTGGCAGATGCTCTGTGTGTCTTAACTTTTCCCATTTTATACATCTCCTTACATTGTTAACAATCGTTCAAGTCCGGAAAAACCGGACAGGATTATTTTTTCTGAGGTTTGAGAGGCGAAATCATCATAGACATGAAACGCCCTTCCAGTACGGGTGCCTTGTCGACGGTCCCGACTTCAGCGCATGCATCTTTGAATTTCATCAGATTGTCTTTCCCGATGGCCTGATGACTCATTTCACGGCCTTTGAAACGCAAAACGACCTTGACTTTGTTTCCTGCATTCAGGAAACGGAGCGCATGGTTGACTTTCGTTTCGAAGTCGTGCGTGTCGATCTTGCAGGACAGCTGGATCTCTTTGATCTCCATGGTCTGCTGCTTTTTCTTGGCTTCCTTTTCCCGTTTCTCCTTATCGAAACGGTATTTGCCGTAATCCATCACTCTGCATACGGGGACTTCCCCGTTGTCCGAGACCATAACCAGATCCAGATTGTGGTCATAGGCGAATGCCAGGGCGGCGGACGTTTTCATCACACCCAGGGACTCTTTGTTCGGGCCGATGACCTGAACTTCTTTGGCAGTAATGTTTTCGTTGATCTGCATTTCTTTTGCGCTGATAGGAAATCACCCCCAGAAAAATAAAAAAAATCATGTGCGACAAGCCACACATGACAAAGTCCTGTTTCAGGACAAAGTAAAGTATGCGCGCCGGCGCACCTTTGTGGCCGGGCGAGACATTCGTCTGCTTGTTTGCCGGGCAAGTATATCACGTAGGAAAACATTTGTCAAGCATTTTTTAAAACATTTTCCCGAAGGTTGAAAAAGAAAACGGGCAGATCCGGCTTTCATGGTCCGGAAACCATCTTTTCCGCTTTGCTTTTTTCCTCTTCCAAGAGCCTTTTTTGATTGTGGTAAAAATGACGGAAATGAGACAAAAAACGGTCGTTAACTACACAGCAGACTTTTCTAGGCAAACTGAAAAAATGGCAAAAAACGGTCAAAAAGCGCCACTATGACATAAATGTCATGTACACTATGCCCATTTTTTCCGAAAAATGCAGGCGGATTTTTGTCTTTGTGCAATTTCACGATTTTTTGAACGAAATTTTTACATGTTGAACTATTTACAAACGTTGAGCGGCAGTGTATAATGAGGGTGCTGTAGGTTTCATCCCCAAGAAACTTGCAGTTGATTTTGCCCCCCGGCAAATCACATCCCACTGCACAAATTCGTCACTTCATTTGCGGAGTTCCAATCTCATGGAATCAACGCGCATATGGAGCCACGGTTTGTGCTTTTATTTTTGTCCGGCCTGTCTGCAAGGCAGGCGTTTTTTGCGTCGTGCTGCGTTTTTTGAAACAAAGTTATGTATTTTTCTAGCGTAATATGGTATAATCTTGTAACTATACGCGCAAAGATAACTGTCTTCAGTTTTTCGAAAGGTCACATACATGTCACAAGAATCAGAAATCGTCCAGTCCCTGCTGGATCAGCTCGGCGAAATAGAAACCAAACCGGCCGATGAAAAAGCACCTCAAAACGAGGGAAATACCAAAAAGCGGCGCGGGAAAAGCAATACGATAACGGTACCCGGAATTCTTTTGAACGAGAACCGCTTCGCCTTCCCCATTTACCGCCCGGACGGCTATCCGCCCAATCTCAGCGTGCGCATAGACTCTCCCTTCACCGCTGCTCAGTATGACAGAGCCATCGAGGCACAGAGCGACACGAGAGATTCGCTGGTCGCCTATCTGCCCGATTTCAGGGGAGGCATGTCCGAACATCTCCAGGATCAGTTGAACAGGTATTGCGTTATTTCCGAGGTCATCGCTGACACGATGCTGAACGGCGAACAGTACGCGATCGTCAATCATCTGCATCGGGCCGAGATCATACGCAACATCGGTGCGGACGTAGTCGTCCGCGTGATCAGGTCCAAGTACAGATCTGAGGAACAGGAAGAAAGTCTGATCCTCTGCTCCAAGCTGACCGAACTGATGAAGCGCGGTGTCAACCAGAACAGACTTGCGTCGATTTTCCCGGAAGAAATCGGAGAATACACGCTCTGCGGAGATCTGGCAGATCTGATCGCCTCCACTGTTTTGTCCGTCCCGGAACATAAAGCCAAAGTCTTTCTGGCTTTCAATCCGATCAAGCGTGCCCAACTGACGCTCGAACTTCTGGAGGAAGAGCTCCAGCTCCTCGAAATGGACAGACGGATCGAAGAATCCGTCCAGAACAAGTTGAATAAAGCACAAAGGGACTACTATCTCCGCGAACATATGCATGCCATCGAGCAGGAACTCGGTCAGGGCGGCGAATCCTATTCCGAAAAGATCAAAGCGGCAGATCTCCCCGAGGAGGTCTCCAAGAAATTGCTTCAGGACGCATCCAAGATTGACCGGATGTCCGCAGGCAGTCCGGATCTTTGGCTCATGACCAACTATCTGGACACCGTTCTTGCCCTGCCCTGGCACAGCAAAACCGAAGACCGTCTGGATCTTTCCGTGACCCGTGCCATTCTGGACCGGGATCACGACGGCATGGAAAAAATCAAGGACCGCATCGTGGAATATATCGCTGTCAAAATGCGGAATCCGAATCACAAAAACCAGATCCTTTGCCTCGTAGGCCCTCCGGGCGTAGGCAAAACGTCCGTCATCTATTCCATTGCGGAGGCTATGAACCGGAAATGCGTCCGGGTGTCTCTGGGCGGAATCCGGGATGAGTCGGATATCCGAGGCCACAGGAAAACCTATATCGGCGCCATGCCCGGCCGCATCATGGAAGGCATCTCCAGAGCGGGTTCTTCGAATCCGGTCATGATGCTGGATGAACTCGACAAGATGACGAGAGACGCACACGGCGACCCCGGTGCTGCTCTCCTTGAAGTACTGGATGCCGAGCAGAACAAATTTTTCAGAGATCATTTCATGGAAGTCCCGTTCGATCTTTCGGACACGGTCTTCATCGCGACCGCCAATACGTTGGATACGGTCCCGCGTCCTTTGATCGACCGCATGGAGATCATCGAGATGCACTCCTACACAAAGACCGAAAAGATCCGCATCGCCCGCAATCACCTGATTCCCAAACAGATGAGCCGTCACGGGCTTTCGGAACTTGAATTCAGCATCCGCGACGATACGCTGGAAACGATCATCGACGAATACACGCACGAAGCCGGCGTCCGTAATCTGGAAAGACAGCTTGCGACTCTGATCCGGAAGATCATCACCCGTCTCGAAAAGAAGGAGATCCATCCTCCGGTCGAGGTGTCTCCGGATGATCTGACCGGTTATCTGGGACCCAACAAAAATCTGAAAACGCATATCTCCGAACAGGATGAGATCGGCGTCGTCAACGGACTCGCCTATACCGAAACGGGAGGAGAACTGCTCAAAGTCGAAGCCGCGGTGCTGGACGGCACCGGAAAGATCGAGCTGACCGGCTCACTGGGAGATGTCATGAAAGAATCGGCCCGTCTGGCAGTCAGTTACGTCCGGAGCATTGCCAAGGATTACGATATTGATCCGGACTTCTATAAGAACAAGGACATCCATATTCATTTTCCCGAAGGCGCTACGCCCAAAGACGGCCCGTCTGCAGGCGTGACGATGGTCACCGCTCTAATCAGCGCCCTGACCAACCGCCCGGTCAGGCGTGATATCGCCATGACAGGAGAAATCACTCTGAGAGGCAACGTGCTGCCTATCGGCGGGTTGCGCGAGAAAACGATGGGCGCATATACCGCAGGCGTTAAAACCGTCTTCCTGCCTCAGGCCAACCAGCCCGACCTGGCGGAAATCGATAAAGAAGCAGGTTCTCATCTGGATTTCGTACCGGTCTCGACAGTCGGTCAGATCCTGGATTCCGCTCTTGTCGCGAAAGCGTGAGGTCGACATGGCTTTACAAATTCAGAAAGCAGATCTTGCCGTCAGCGCGGGAACCGTCACCCAGTTTCCCATCGACCGGTTGCCTCAGATCGTTTTTTCCGGACGTTCGAACGTCGGAAAATCGTCTCTGATCAACGCTCTGTTAGGGAGAAAATCGCTGGCCCGTGTTTCGGGCGAGCCCGGCAAGACGATCACGATCAACTTCTACAAAATCGACGGCAGCCTCTATTTCGTGGATCTGCCTGGCTACGGCTTTGCGAAACGCGCGGCTAAAGATCAGGCCGTTTGGTCATCCCTCACCGACCGTTTCTTCACGCAGAACCATCAGTTGGACAGACTGGCGCTGGTTTTGCAGCTGATCGACATGAAAGTCGGTCCGACTCAGGACGACAGGCTCATGCTCGATTTCCTGATCCGGACGGGATTGCCTTTCGCCGTCGTCGCCACCAAATCAGACAAACTCAATTCGACCGGTCGGGCCGCGTCCCTGAAAGGGCTCGGTGAAGATCCTTCCATTCCGGCCGGAACTCCCATTATCCCCTTCTCTGCTCTCAAGCGGGAAGGAACCGAAGAGGTCTGGAAACTGATATTCGAAAAAACAGGCCTCGGTTAGGAGCCATTTCATGTTTTTATATCCGAATTTGAACGTCAACGAAAAAGGTCATCTGACCATAGGCGGCATGGACGCCGTTGAGTTGGCGAAAACTTACGGCACGCCTGCATATATCCTGGATGAAAATGTGATCCGGGAGAGATGCAGGACCTACAAAGCTTCACTGGAAAGTTCATACGGGGCTTCTTCCATGCCCCTCTATGCTTCCAAAGCGCTCAGTTTCACGCAGCTGTACCGGATCGTCGAAGAAGAAGGTCTCGGTGTGGATTGCGTCTCTCCGGGCGAACTGTTTACGGCCATGAAAGCGGGTTTTCCGCTCGACAAAGTCTATTTTCACGGTAACAACAAAACAGACGCAGATCTGGAGATGGCCGTAGACTGCGGTGTCGGGACCGTTGTCTGTGACAGCGAAGAGGAACTGCTGGCTCTGGAGTCGATCTGTGAGCGCAAACAGAAGTCTCAGAAGATT
>CADBRS010000175.1 GCA_902797125.1 uncultured Ruminococcus sp. | reverse complement strand
GGGCGCCACTGTTCTGGAAGCCCTGTCCGACAAGGCTCCCGTTCCCGTGACCCGCATCGGCGTCAACGATACGTTCGGCAGAAGCGGGACCGTTCCTGCCCTGCTCGATTACTACGGTCTGGACGGCGCCCACATCGCTCAGAAGATCCTGGCTTCTCTCAAAGCCTGATCCACTACATTCAATCAAAAAACCCGGTCTGTCGGAAGTCCCCGGGACTCCCTCAGATCGGGTTTTTGCTCTTATTTTGCTGATTCGACCGCTTTCCGGATATCCCATCCGTTCCTGTCCAGCAGCTCGACAGCATGCGTTTCCGGGCAATCAAGGATCGATGAGACGATCCGGATGACCCGGCCTCTGAGTTTTTCATTGGACGGTTTCAGGTTGATCATCAGATTTTCATACACTTTCCCGGTCCGGATCATGGCGGCCGTGGACAGCATGTTCAAAACGAATTTCTGACTGTTCCCCGCTTTGAGCCGGGTCGATCCGGTCACCACTTCGGGTCCCGTGTCGCAGAAAATGAAAATGTCCGATGCGGATTTCATGGGTGCGTCCGGATTGGACGTGACTGAGACCGTGACGCAGCCTTTTTTCCGGGCTGTTTCGAGTGCTCCGATCACATATTTGGCGCCGCCCGCGGCCGAAATCCCGACCAGCACGTCGCCGGGTTCGAGAATATCCGCCACGTCTGCACATCCGGATTCATAACTGTCTTCCGCATTTTCGCCGGCGCTCACAAGCCGTTCGTAACCGCCAGCGATGATCCCGCGGACCAGACCCGGTTCCACACCGAAAGTCGGGGGACATTCGGACGCGTCAAGCACGCCCAGACGACCGGAAGTACCGGCCCCGATATAGACCAGTTTTCCGCCTTGTTCCATGGATGCGACGATGGCGTCCACGGCACGTTCGATCTCGGGCAGAGCTTTCTCGACGGCCAGGACCGAGTTCATATTCTCTTCATTCATGAGTTTGAGCATATCCAGCGTAGGCATAGTGTCGATATGCATGGATTTCTCATTCCGTTTTTCTGTCGGGATCATGACAAACCTCCAAAAAAGCGGCCGATTCGATCGACCGCTTTCTGTTATACAATCAGGCCTTTCCGGTCATCTTGGCAATTTCTTCAGCGAAATTGTCTTCACGCTTTTCAATGCCTTCGCCCTTCTCGTATCTGACGTATGCAACGACTGCTGCCTTGCCGCCGAGTTCCTTCTCGGAAGCGGCGATGTACTGAGACACTTTCATGTTGTCTTCCTTGACATAAGCCATATCAAAGAGGCAGTGCGTGTCGTAGTATTTGGCAATACGGCCGGCCACCATCTTCTCGATGATCTGAGGCGGCTTCTTTGCGTTTGCGGGATCGTTTGCGATCTGTGCCATCAGGATGGATTTCTCTTCCTCGATCACGGATGCGGGGACCTGCTCACGGCAGAGATAAGCGACAGGATCTGCTGCGACCTGGAGAGCCAGGTTCTTGGCATACTGTGCGAAACCGGGATTAGCGACGACTGCGTCATCGGCATCGAATTTCACGATAACACCGATGGAACCCAGACCGTGGATGTATGTGCTGACTGTGCCTTCCACGACGACGAAACGGCGGATGCTCAGTTTTTCGCCGATGACGAAGATCATCTCTTTCAGCTTGGCGTCAACGGTCATGGAACCGTCGATGTAGTTGCAGGCAAGAAGTGCGTCCACGTCAGCGGGATTCTCTTTCAGGATGACTTTCAGGATATCTTTGACGAAAGCCTGGAAAGAAGCGTTCTTCGCGACGAAGTCGGTCTCGGAATTGACCTCGATCATGGCGGTCTTGTTGCCTTCCTTCATGATGTCCACGATGCCGTCCGCAGCAATGCGGCCTGCCTTGCCCTCGGCTTTCAGCTGGCCTTTTTCACGGAGCAGCTTGACAGCTGCATCCATATCGCCGTCTGCTTCAACGAGAGCTTTTTTGCACTCCATCATACCGATACCGGTCTTGGCACGGAGCGCAGCAACGTCTTTAGCGGTAATGGTTGCCATTATATTCTACCTCACAAATCAAAAATCAATCAGGCCTGAGCCTCTGCGTCGGCTTCAGCTTCTGCTTCTGCCTTTTCTTCGACAACTTCCTCGCTCGGAGTGTTGTTCTCATCGGTCTGAGCGCCTTCCTTTGCGGAAACGACGGCGTCAGCGATAACGGAAGAAATGAGTTTGATGGCGCGGATAGCGTCATCGTTGCCCGGGATCACGTAATCGATCTCGTCCGGGTCGCAGTTGGTGTCGACGATCGCAATGATCGGAATACCCAGTTTGCGTGCTTCCAGAACAGCGTTTCTCTCTTTTCTGGGGTCGACGATGAACACAGCGTCGGGGAGCTCTTCCATGGTGCGGATACCGCCAAGGCTTCTTTCAAGATCATAGATCTCTTTCAGTTTGCCGGCGACTTCCTTTTTGGTGAGCAGATCGAACGTGCCGTCTTCGCTCATCTTGGTCAGGTCGTTCAGACGTTTGACGGAACGGCGGATGGTCTTGAAGTTTGTCATCATGCCGCCCGGCCAACGGGAGTTGACGTAGTACATGCCGCAGCGGGTAGCTTCTTCTTTGATCGCTTCTGCAGCCTGCTTTTTCGTGCCAACGAACAGGATCTTGCCGTCGTTTGCAGCGAGTTCATGAACGAAGTTGTAAGCTTCTTCAAATTTCTTAACGGTCTTCTGCAAGTCGATGATGTAGATACCGTTTCTTTCGGTGAAGATGTACTCGGCCATTTTCGGGTTCCATCTTCTGGTGTGGTGTCCGAAATGAACACCAGCTTCGAGCAACTGTTTAATCGTTACTACTGCCATTTCTTTTTCTCCTTCGGTTTTTCACCCGTGCCCGTTCACCGCAACTGCAAAAGCAGCACCGGCGGCAAAATCAGAGGCACGTACATATTTTTCCTGCACGGATCCGTGCAGACTTTGGTATTCTACCACAAATGTTTGCAAGATGCAATTCTTTTTTTAAAATATTTTAAAAATTTTGAGATCGCACCCGCCGGGTTCCGGTCAATACTCGAACGCGACGGCTCCATCTTTCATCGTGACGGAAACTTTGGATAACTTGTGCGTATAATCCGAGATCAGCAGATCGGCAAGCTTATCCTCGATCTCTTTCTGGATGAAGCGGCGCATATTGCGCGCGCCGTACTTGTGACTGAACGAACCTTTAGCGATATATTCGGAAACTTCGCGCGTCCAGGACAGATCGATCCCCTTTTCGCTGACTGCGTCTTTCAGTTCACCCATCATGATGTCCGCGATGGCATAGAAGTTCTCTTCAGTCAGTGAATGGAACGTGACGATCTCGTCGACCCGGTTGATGAACTCGGGGCGAAGGAATTCGGACAAAGCTTTTTCGGTCTTGTTCTGCTCGGCGGATTCGGAGTCTCCGGTAAAGCCTGCCGCACCGGAAGACCTTTCGGAACCTGCGTTGGTCGTCATGACGATCACGGTATTGTCGAAGCTGACCGTCCTGCCCTGCGCGTCCGTGACACGCCCGTCGTCCAGGATCTGGAGAAGGATGTTCAATACGTCCGGATGCGCCTTTTCGATCTCGTCGAACAAGACGATGGAATAGGGTCTTCTTCTGATCTTTTCAGTCAGCTGGCCCGCTTCGTCATAGCCTACATATCCGGGAGGCGCCCCGATGATCCTGGAGACTGAATGCTTCTCCATAAATTCGGACATATCCAGTCGGATGAGAGTCTCGGGCGAATGGAACAGATCGGACGCCAATGTCTTGACCAGTTCGGTCTTTCCGACTCCCGTCGGGCCTGCGAAAATGAAGGAGACGGGATGCCTTTTGCTCATGACGCCTGCGCGGTTGCGCTTGATCGCGTTGGCGACGGCGTGCGTGGCTTCGGGCTGGCCGATGATCCGTTTGTTCAGCCTGTCCTCGAGCGTGATCAGCTGGGCAAACTCGTTTTCGGTGATGGAAGTGGCCGGAACGCCTGTCCAGACCTCGATGACTTCGGCCAGTTGTTCCAGACCCAGTTCGATCTTGTCGCAGCTCGCCTCGAGTTTTTCGAGCTGACTGGACTGTTTGAGTTCCTCAGCCCGGAGTCTGGCGATCTGTTCGTATCTCTTCTGCTCGTTCTTTTCTTCCGTGGAAACATCCGCCTCAAGGACTTCGATCGCATGCTTGAGTTTGAGCAGCCGGTCGCGGATCATGTAGGATTCGTTCAATTCGGCCGAAGAAAGCGACAGTTTGGAAGCGGCTTCGTCCAAAAGATCGATAGCTTTGTCCGGCAGGTATCTGTCCGTGATATAGCGCTCGGACAGAACGACTGTCTGATGCAGGATCGAATCCGGAATATGGATATGGTGGAACTGCTCGTAGTAGTGCTTGATGCCTTTGAGCATCTCGACAGATTCCGCGAGCGAAGGTTCCTCGACCATCACGGGCTGGAACCGTCTTTCCAGAGCGGTATCTTTTTCGATATATTTGCGGTATTCGGTCAGGGTCGTCGAACCGATGATCTGGATCTCGCCTCTGGCAAGAGCGGGTTTCAGGATATTGGCCGCATTCATGCTGCCCTCGCTGTTCCCTGTTCCGACGATGTTGTGGACTTCGTCGATGACCAAAATCACGTTGCCTTCCGATCTGACTTCACGGAGAAGTCCCAGAATACGGGCTTCGAACTGGCCTCTGAACTGGGTACCTGCGACGAGCGCGGTCAGGTCCACGAGCCAGATCTCTTTGTTTTTCAGCTTGTACGGAACGTCTCCCTGGACGATGCGGATGGCCAAAGCTTCCGCGATGGCCGTCTTGCCCACGCCCGGCTCGCCGATCAGACAGGGATTGTTTTTCTGACGGCGGCAAAGGATCTGGATGACCCGTCCGAGTTCTTTCTGACGGCCGACGATATGATCCAAATTCCCGGCTCGGGCGCTCTGGGTCAGGCAGCGGCAATAATCGCGCAGATAGGACTGTTTGGGTTCCTGCTGCGGCTGACGTCTGCCCCGCTGCTTGCTCTCATTTTTCTCTTTTTGATTTTTCTCGTTCTGCTCGGCTTCGGCCATGAGCTTGTCGATCTCGATCTTTTCTTTTTCCGGATTGAAATCGGCATTGCCGGGCTCGGTATTTTTTTGTTCGGACGGTTCCTGCGTCTCCGGTTTTTCTTCGATCACCTGAGGGGGATCGATCGCCGGTGCTCCGCCGTCCGACAAATCGTCGTGGCTGGATGGAGGCAGCAAAGGCGTCTCGTCCGGAGAAACCTGTTTTTCTTCACCGTCCAGGATCTTGGAGATCGCGTCGTCCTTGAGCAGCTCTTCGGCTTCTTCGTGAATCCGAGCCTTGCGGTCCTCCTCGGATTCCTGTTCAGGCTCGGGGGCCGGACCGTTCTGTCCTGTCCTGTTCAGCTGTTGCATCATATCCGCTGCGGATTCGGACATCTGGGCGAACTGCTCGGGAGAGATCCCCATTTTTTTGATGATATCGTCCAGCATCCCGTCGATCGGGAAACCCATCTCCTTGGCGCAGATCGGGCAGTAGCCTTCACTCACTTTGTTGCCGTTTTCCAGTTTGGTGACAAAAACGACGGCGATCCGTTTTTTGCACCTGACACACATCATACTCATAATAATCTATCTGTAACCGGGATCTTCCCGGTACTCCTTTCCGATTTTGGTGACCGATTTTAGCCTTTATCATCCGGCACAGGTTCTTCCGTTTCGGATTGTTCCGGTGCGGGAGCGGCTTCTTCGGTTTGGCCCTGATCCTCTTTTTCTTTCTTGAGGAAACGGGCGTAGTCTCTGGCATACAAGGAGATGGCCAGCACGGCGAGTCCTACGGTCAGCCCGAAAGCGATCCAGTAAAAGACAGGATAGTTCCACCTGAAATTGAAGATCAGCATGTTCAGTCCGCACATCACGTAGAACATGACGACGGCGGCTTTCCCGTAGACTTTACTGATGGTCACGAACTTCCGGTTGCGGATGATGATCGCTCCGCCGATGATCGTGGCCAGTTCCTTGATGAAGAAAGGCAGGATCATCCACCATGTCAGGAAATCGACCGCGGCCAGACAGATCAGTACGGCGAACTGCATGCTCTTGTCTGCGACCGGATCGATGATCTTTCCGAGTCTCGTGACCCATCCGTTCCGTCTGGCCAGGTAGCCGTCAATGACGTCGGTCACCCCGGCGACCACGAAAAACACCAGCGGAATGATCAGATTTTCCTTGTGATATCCGTCGATGAACAGGAGTATGAAACCCGGGACCATCAGCAGTCTGATAATCGAGAGCATATTCGGGATGTTTCTGAGGAACTGTTCCTTTTTCATGATTTCTCGGCGCCGGCGAAATGTCTCCGGCATGATCCTTTCATTTTTCTTCAAACGTTTCTTTCGTTTCGTCTATGAAACGCCGGAATCCCCGAAAGTGTAGAATTCGGCGAGTGCGGGAGAACAGAGCAATAGCCGGCCTCCCGACGCGGGCAGCATGGTAAGACCTGCGAACGGACGGTCGTCGGTCGCTGATTTTTTATCAGACAGTGTAAACCTCGTGATGCGCTCCCCTTTCAGGTACACGCAGCCTCCGGTGAGAAGGATCTGCTCCACGCCTGCGGACAAAATGCCGTCGTGGACGATTTTTCCTTCCCCGCTCACGCAGATCAGCCTGACCTCGTTCTTGACCAGATCGGAGGAAAAAGCCATGGCGCATCCTTCGGGCGAGGCGCACGCAGACACAAGCGGCGCGCTGAAGTGGTAGTTCAGTATCTCCTTGCCGTCACTGCCCAGGCAGATCATCGAGGTGTCGCAGACGGCACTGAGGTATTTGTTGCCCGAAAAAATCAGATAGAGCGGATAGCAGTTCTGGTAAGTCCTTGAAAAAACGGGCGAAGCCGAAACGCCTTTCGAGACCCCGTAGGCCTCGAGCGTCAGCGAAAACGAGCCGTCCCTACCCTCGACGCATCCGAGAGCCAGCAGCGAGGAATC
>CADBRS010000174.1 GCA_902797125.1 uncultured Ruminococcus sp. | reverse complement strand
CGCCTGTAGCCATCCCGGCTGCCATATCGGTCGAGCCGACGCCGGTCGAAAAAGCGTTTAAAGCTCCGTACGTGCATGTGTGCGAATCGGCACCGATGACACAGTCGCCGGGACCGACAAGGCCCTTTTCAGGCAGCAGCGCATGTTCGATACCCATTTCGCCTACGTCGAAATAGTTTTCGATCCTGAAGGATTTGGCAAAAGTTCTGCACTGTTTGGTCAGCTGGGCCACCTTGATATCCTTGTTCGGGACGAAGTGGTCCATGACAAGAGCAATTTTGCACCGATCAAAAACGGATTGAAAACCGGCTTTCTGAAACTCGTTGATAGCGACCGGAGAAGTGATATCGTTCCCGAGAACAAGATCCAGCTTGGCTTTGATCAATTGACCCGCAACAACGGATTTCAGTCCGGCATGAGCGGCCAATATTTTTTGTGTCATCGTCATACCCATGATCGATTACCTCCTGACAAAAACTTAACCCTTCAGCATCCGGTTCAGCGCAGAGAAGAGCGCGCGGATGGAAGACAGAATGATATCATTATCGACGCCTGCTCCCCAGAACACCTGGCCGTCCGCTCTCTTCAAGCTGACATAGGAAGCAGCTTTCGCGTCCGTTTGACTGGTCGACTCGACAGCCAACGCGTGTTCCTGATAGGTGAGCCCTCCGTAAGACAGGCCATATTGCGCTTTCAAAGCCTCGGAAACAGCATCCAAACGACCGTTGCCTAAGGCTCTGAACGTTGAAGTGGTACCGTAATGAGAGGCGGTGACGGTGGCTTCCATCAAGTCGCCCACGTGCGCAAAGTGGCAGTCGACAAGCGTGAGAGGCTCGCTGACGTTTACAAACAGTTCCTGGAAAACGGCAAAGACTTCTTCCGGTTTCAATTCCGCATGGCGATGATCCGAAACGGATTTGATGGCATAGCCGACGGTCTCGCGCATCTTGGCAGGCAGATTGTAACCGAAATATTGTTCGAGCAGATAGCCGATGCCGCCTTTTCCGGACTGGGAATTGATCCGGATGACGCTGGTTTCGTATTCGCGTCCGACATCATGAGGATCAATGGGCAGGTAGGGAACAGTCCATTGCTCAGAGCCTGTTTCTTCACGCCATTTCATGCCTTTGGCAATCGCATCCTGATGAGAGCCGGAAAAAGCAGCGAATACCAGCGCACCTGAATAAGGTGAACGCTCATAGACGTGCATCCGCGTGACCCGTTCATACAGTTCGCAGATTTTCGGCATGTTCGAAAAATCCAACTGGGGATCGACTCCCTGGGAATACATATTCATGCCCAGGGTGACGATATCGACGTTACCTGTCCTCTCACCGTTTCCGAACAGGGTGCCTTCGACGCGATCCGCGCCGGCCAGCAGTCCCATTTCGGTATCTGCCACGCCGCAGCCGCGGTCGTTATGGGGATGCAGGGAAATCTCGATGGCATCCCGGTATTTCAGGTGCTTATGCATGTACTCGATCTGGCTGGCATAGATATGCGGCATGGATAATTCGACAGTCACGGGAAGATTGATGATGGCTTTGCGCTCTTTTGTTGGTTTCCAGATGTCCAGAACGGCATTGCAGATCTCAAGGGCAAATTCAGGCTCGGTGCCGGTGAAAGACTCGGGAGAGTATTCCATGCGGTAATCGGCTTTCTCCTCTTTCATCAGGTCGATAAACAACTTAGCGCCTGCTCTGGCGATCTCGATGATCTCCTCTTTGCTCTTTCTGAAGACCTGTTCGCGCTGTGCGACAGACGTTGAATTGTATAAGTGAACGATGACGTTCTTGGCTCCGCGGACAGATTCAAACGTTTTGCGGATGATATGCTCGCGGGCCTGTGTGAGCACCTGGATCGTCACATCGTTCGGGATCATGTTCTTTTCGATCAATGTCCTCAGAAACAGATATTCAGTTTCGGAGGCCGCAGGGAAGCCGACCTCGATCTGTTTGAATCCGATCCCGACGAGCAATTGAAAGAATTCCAGCTTTTCATCGAGAGACATCGGGATGATCAGAGACTGATTGCCGTCCCTCAGGTCTACCGAACACCAGATCGGTGCCCGATCCACATATTCTTTCTTTACCCAATCCAGACATGGTTCAGGCGGCATGTAATACTGCCGCGCATACTGTTTGACATTGTTCATCGT
>CADBRS010000173.1 GCA_902797125.1 uncultured Ruminococcus sp. | reverse complement strand
TATGTCGTTAGCAAATGCGCAGATCGTGTGAAGGATCGGTTCAGGATTCCAGTCCGCCTTGAATTCAACCCTGGTCGATTCAACAACGGCCCTGTTTAATAAATCATGGATATTTACCGGTATCGCCATTGTGATTGTCCTCCTCGTCTTTATGTCACGTGAATTTTACCATCTATTCATCATTTTGTCAAGTGACTCGACAAAAAAATATCGAGTGACTCGATAAAATTGCATCGAGTGACTCGACAAAATGGTGTCGGGTATACAAACAGTCGTCTCACTGTTACACAGGCAGCATGCGCCTTTTGGCAAATATTTTTACTATTCTTCATTTACAAGTGCGCAAAAGTATGTTACAATACTAATTGGCGATTTTGTGCCGATTACATTTCATTTGTGACAACACACAACACAAGGAGTACTTAAAATGGAAAACAAAATTCTGGTCGAAACATCTGCCAGACACATTCATTTGGATCACGCTTCTGTTGAAGCCCTGTACGGTGCCGGAGCAGAACTCATCGTCAAAAAGATGCTGAGCCAGCCCGGACAGTTCGCATCAGGAAACGAAAAGATCAAACTGGTCGGACCCAAAGGCGAATTGATGGTCAGCGTGCTCGGCCCAGAACGTAAAAATGTTCAGGTTGAACTCTCCTTCACTGACGCGAGAGCACTGGGTCTGAAAGACGTGCCGGTCCGTGAAAGCGGAGACATCGAAGGAACCCCCGGGATCAAACTGATCGGTCCTGCAGGAGAACTGGACGTAACCCAGGGATGCATCATCGCAAAAAGACATATTCATTTCAACCCCGAACAGGCTGCTGCATTCGGTGTGAAGGACAAACAGATTGTGAAAGTCAGGCTGAATACGGCCCGTCCTCTCGTTTTTGACGACGTCGTCTGCCGCGTATCGCCCAATTTCGATCTGGCTATGCATATCGATACGGATGAAGCCAACGCCGCTTGCGCTTTCGGTGAAGTTTACGGTGAACTGATAAAATAAGCGCGACTGACAGGAGATTTTTATGAAGATTTTGTTTCAAGGTGACAGCATCACCGACGCGGGGCGAGACCGATCGAATCCCCACGACATGGGAGACGGCTATCCGAAATATGCGTCAGCCATGATCACAGACGCTTTTCCTAACGTTGATTTCGAATTCATCAACTTAGGGGTCAGCGGAGACAGAACCGAACAGCTGGTCAGAAGGCTTCAGAAAGATTTCATCGATGTCCAGCCTGACATCGTGTCGATCATGATCGGCGTCAACGACGTATGGCATCACTATCTTCCGAGCCACGGAATCGAGACGACGGATGAAGCTTTCGAGCGTAATTACAGAACCGTTCTGGAGGCCATCAAGACCCAAACGAACGCCAAGATCTATATGATCGAGCCATATCTGCTCTATGCCGAAGACAAAACCTCTTTCCGCCCCGAGTTCAGCCGGAAAGTCGAGATCGTCCGCGCATTGGCCCGCGAGTTCGCGGATGCCTATCTGCCACTGGACGGAGTGCTTGCCGAGGCCTGCATTTTCAATCCTCCCACCTATTTCAGCCCGGACGGCGTCCATCCGAATGCCGACGGTGCCTGCTTCATCGGTGAGAAATATTTGGAAAGAATTTCGCCTCTGATCGAGCAGCTCATTGAAAAAGACTCATAATTGTTCATACAAAAAAGAACTGGTCAGTTCCCTGAAAACAGGTGCCTGGTCAGTTCTTTTTTCACTTATCTCCGCATCACTATTTCTGAGCGACGGCCCGTTCGGCCGCTGTCAGGGTGTTCTGCATCAGCATGGCGATCGTCATGGGTCCGACACCGCCCGGAACAGGAGTGATGTACGAAGCGATCGGTTCGACCTCCTCGAAGAGAACGTCCCCGACGAGTTTTCCTTCCGCATTCCGGTTCATGCCTACGTCGATCACGACGACTCCCGGCTTGACCATATCCGCGCGGACGAAACCGGCCTTCCCCACCGTGCTGACCAGAATATCGGCCTGCCTGGTGATCTCGGCCAGATTCTGCGTTTTGGAATGACAGATCGTGACCGTCCCGTTGGCGTGAAGGAGCAGCATCCCCATCGGTTTGCCTACGATGTCGGAACGACCGATCACGACGCATCTTTTGCCTTCGACCTCGATGCCTGTCCTTCTCAAAAGTTCCATGCAGCCTGCGGGCGTGCAAGGCAGGAAAGCGTAGTCCCCGATCATGATATGACCCACGTTGACCGGATGGAAGGCATCCACGTCCTTGTCCGGTCTGATCCGGTTCAGGAGCGATTTCTTATCCAGGTGCTTGGGCAGCGGGAGCTGCAGAAGGATGCCGTGGTATCTGGGATCTGCGTTGAGATCGTCGATCAGCTGCTCGAGTTCTTTCTGAGTCGTCTGAGCTCCGAGCTCTATGGTTTCGGACAGAAAGCCGCATTCTTCGCAGGCTTTCTTTTTGTTTCTCACGTAGATGTGGGAGGCGGGATCATCGCCGACCAGAATGACAGCCAGCCCGGGTCTAAACCCGTTTTTTTGATAGAAAGATTCACATCGTTGCGCGATCTCAGACCGGATCTCCGCAGCGATTTTTTTACCGTCAATCCAGATGGCCATCAGGTTCTCCTTCCTCGCTTGGCGCATTTTCCTGCTGCCCGTCTTCCGAAGGTTCACCTTCGGGCGGGTTTTCCGGTTCGATTGTCTGTTCTGTCTGTTCTTCGGGCGGCTTCGATGAAGCCTCATTCGGAGAAACAGGCTCTTCGGACGTTTCCTCTTGGAAGATCGTCTCCGGTTCTTCGGCCGTTTCGGCAGATTCCGGAGTATCCTTTGCAAACATGGGTTCATACGTGCCCGCGTTCGCGGTCTCGCGCGTTTTGGCCCTGTATCTGAAGAAGATGATAAGGAAGAGGCCTGCAACAAAACTGAGCAGTCCCACCACGCAGGAGATCTTCAAAGACGTGCCCGGGATGTACAAACTGTCCGTCCGGAGCATCTCGATGAAGAACCGGCCGAATCCGTACCAGGTGGCATACCACAAAATGATCTCGCCGTCGAACTTTTTCTTCTTGTAGAACACGTTGATGAGCACGAAGCCCAGAATGTTCCAGAGCGATTCATAAAGGAACGTCGGATGGACGAAGGCCATCTCATCGGCGGAAACCGTCGTGATGTCATAGTGCGGATTGATCCCCATCCTCAGGAAATAGAGAGGTCCGCCGGTCACTTCGGCACCGTAGGCTTCCCCGTTCATGAAGTTGCCCCAGCGCCCGATGGCCTGGGCCAGCATGAGACCGGGTGCACCCGAATCCAGCAAGTGGAGCACGTTGAGTTTCTTGACCTTCGCGCACACGAGGACCGTGACCACGCCTGCGATCACGCCTCCGTAGATGCCGAGACCGCCCTCCCAGATCTTGAAGACGTCCCAGAAATTCGTATATTTGTCCAGAGACGTCAGAACGTAATAGAGCCGGGCTCCGATGATCGCGAAAAGTATCGTGAACAGCGTGATATCCAGGATCTGATCATACTTGATGCCGTAGCCCTTCGCGCGCCAGATAGCGTAAAGGAAAGCCAGAATGATCCCGATCGTGATGAAAACGCCGTAGTAACGGACCGAGAAATTTCCGATGGAGAACATCTCTTTGTGGACGGTAAATTCCCCGATGCCCAGACCGGGAAACGACAATACTGTATCCATAGAATCTCCTTTTCAAGTCGAGATTCTGCCGGCGTTCCGAAGCGGCAGCAGTCTGACATAGGTCATGAAGTCAGTCCTGAAATACCGTTTCAAAGCGGTCCGGCAGTCATCCGCAGTCACCTTCCGGTAGGTGCGGATCAGACTGTAGCAGTCTTTTTTGTAGAAAGCCAGCTGTCCCATCATCTCGGCGACGGCGTCCACGCTGTCGAAAGCGAGAAGGGATTCCGAGAGAGCCACTTTGACGGCCCGCTCGACATCCGGCTGTGAAAAACCTGTATTTTTGTACTTTTCGATGTGGGAAAGAATGAACGATACCGTCTGCTCGGGACGCTCGGACCATCCGCTGATCTGAATGCAGGACAGGTTCCTGCTCACCACGACGGAAGAGGTCAGATCGCCGAGCAAAAGCCCGCGGTCCTGCAGTTCCTCCTTCAGTCTGGAAGAACCGGAGAAAAGCAGTTCGTTGACGATCGACAGCACGCGTCCCTGCCGATAGAGTTCCAGGTCTGTCCGGTCTTTGCGGGCAGGTCCTTTGAAGGACAGGCAGAAACCTTTTCCGGCCACGGCGCGCGTCAGGGTAGACTGTGCTCTCAGGATCGCATCGGGCTCGTCCGGATAGACCGGTTCGGGCAAAGGATCTGCCCTCTTTTCGTCTCCGAACTGTTCGGTCACGGCACGGTAGACGGTGTCGAGATCCACCTGATCGGGATTTCCGCACACGGACAATACCATATTGTCGGGTCTGTAGAAAGTCCGGTGGATCCTTGTCAGAATATCTTTGTCGATATGCCGGATGGTGGCGACCGATCCGCCCAGATCGTACCGGTATGCGAGCTTGGAATAAAGGTTTCCTTTCGCGGCCACGTACATGCTGTTGACCGGATCGTCCAGATAGGAACAGAGTTCCTCTCCGATAATTCCCTTTTCCTTTTCCACGCTTTCGTCCGTAAAATGGGTCTTTTTCACCATGGACAAAAGGATGGAGAGATTTTCTTTGAAATGCGACGTCCCGGTGAAGCAGTAGGTCGTCTGATCCCAGGACGTATACGCGTTTGCGTCCGCGCCGAACTTGAAGAACTCAGTCAATAAATCCTGACCGTCTTCGTCCTCGAACATCTTGTGTTCCAGAAAATGAGCCGTTCCGCGCGGGATGCGGTAAACCCGTTTCTGTCCCTTCAAACGGTAGGCCGTGCACATCTCTCCGAACCGCACGCGCAAAGAGGCCGTGAAAGTCCTGAAAGGCTTCTGGCAGAACATGATGCGCAGTCCGCAAGGGTGATCGATCACGCTGTAGGATTCGTCGAACGACCGGTCCTTATATGTTTTGATCAGCATCCGGAGTCACCTCCTTTGCCAACCAGTTCGTAGGAAAAGACAGGCTTGAGCGATCCGGCCAGTTCGACCAGTTCGTCCCGGCCGATCCGGTCCAGATCCGCCATCAGATCCTCCGGCTTTCTCTCTTCGTCGCCGCGACAGTATTCCATGACGAAATCCAGCATGGCCTCGGGCGAATCGCGCACGGTCCGCAGATCGTTTTTCAAAACGTCCCGTGCCGTTTCCATCTCTTCTTCCGAGATCTGACCAGCAGCCATTTCCTCAAGGGACTCGACCACGGTCTCTTTCGCTTTCTGCAAAGATTCGGCGCCGAGCGCACAAGTCACGTAGATGTGATTTCCGTAGAGTGAGAAATTGGAAGAAATATCGTAGCAGAGACCCAGTTCCTCCCGGACCGTCATGAAGAGTTTGCTGAAAGGCGACCCGCCGAACAAAAGATCGAACAGCTGCAGCTTCAGCCGCTCGTCCCGTGTAAACGGTCTTCCGGGAACGAAACCGAGGATCAGTTCGGATTGGTTGAATCCGTCCTGCTCGGTCAGGTCGAAAGAAGGCACGTCCAGGACCGAGAAGGCGCCGTCCGGGAAATCGTGAGTAGCGGGACCCGAGACGGGACCCATCGTGCGCCCGATCTTTTCGGCAATGGCCTCCGGGCTCTCGGACCCGCAATAGCCGTACCGTCTGGACGCTCTGCCCTGGAATCTTTGGAAAGAACTCCAAAGTGATTCGGGCGTTTTCTCTTTCAATTCGGACGCATGGCGGAAAGATTTGCCCAGCGCGACCTCTTCCCGGTCAGCATAGATCCTTGCAAAATAGTTGTCAAAAGCCTTGGATCTCGGGCTGGCATGCATGTTCAGATATTGCTTATAGAATTCGTCGAGCGTCAGACGGACGCGGAACGGATCCGGCAGTCCTTTTGGGTCGGTCAGCGGGCAGAGCGTGAGTTCGTTCATCATCTGCATCGCGCCGAGCGAGATGTCGGTCCCGTCTTCGGCAAAGCGCGTGTCCAGCATCTCTGCAAGATAGCCCGAGACGTATCCGAACGTGTGCGCGGCGTGTCTGGAGGACAAGTTGACCGAATAGAGATCATCAAGTCTTCTGTTGACGGCCCCCGCACTCGGATAGCTCTTCGTCCCTTTGGAAAAAACGGAAAACAGGATCTTGACGTCCTCGATATCACGCCATGTCCCGTCATAAATAAAATCCGAACAAAAAACGCAACTTTTGAACATATCTTCGGAAATATGATATAATATTGATTTGTCGGGCAGCGTGATTTTCTTCAATTCGGCCATATCGGATATCCTTCGTGATTTGCTCTCTATTATACTACAAAAAGGCTTCTTCTTCAAGCCTTTGGAGAGATCGGGAGCGGCCGGCGCGTCTTTTTCGCAGAGATGTGGAAACAGCCCTTGACAAGCACGGTGAAATGTGCTATAATTTAGTCTGCTAAATCGCTAAAGCGAACACGGAGGCATTATGATCAGAAAGTACGTCCCGTCCGGAACCCGGGATCTGATATATGAAGAAGCATACGCGCAGGAACTGATGGAAAAAAGGGTCTCTTCCCTGTTTCTCCGTCTCGGTTTCAAGCCGGTCCGCACGCCGGTCCTGGAATACCTGGAGACTTTCAACCACGAAAAACAGGTCCTGCCCGAACCTTCCATTTTTGCGTTCAAGGACGGAGACGGACGCCTGGTCTCATTGAGACCGGACAACACGTCCCCTGTGGTCCGCGTGGCTCTCTCTAAACTCAAGGACGAGGAACT
>CADBRS010000172.1 GCA_902797125.1 uncultured Ruminococcus sp. | reverse complement strand
GATTTCAGACACAGAAAGAGGACCTGAGAACGATATAAAAACCGGTCGGGACGCCGGGGCTAGACCCATGCTTACGGAAGTTATGATTATTCACAGCAGTTGCAAGCCTTGCCAGAAGTATCTGGTATGACAGGGTAATAATAGACTGGGTTGTGCAAACCAACCTAGGAAGCCCCCACCTCAGCGTAAGCAGGTGGCGGGTAGTTCACCCGTTCGTAAAGTACTCAAGGATTTCCTTCATCCGGATATCCTGATCGGGACGCCGGTCCCGGTTTCGGGACTGCAGATCCTCAAGCCCTATCTTCTAAAAACGGTTGCCTGTCATCCCATGACTGAAGTCACGGGTGTTCCCGGCAATTCATAAATACCTATTCGTGGGGGTGAAAAAATGAAAGGACAATCGATAAATGTGTTCATTGACGATTTGATTTCTATGGGTGGACCCGAGAAGGAATTCATCTTTAAAAACAGATTTTTCTTCTTGGAAGTGATGTATCGGGGCGAAAAGAATATGCTTGAGCTATATCTTGACGAATACGACAACACAAACCCGAAAGAAAAGGTTTTTGTTGCCCGACATAGTTTCTGGGGAAAAAGCAACCTTGAATGTGTTAATCAGTTTGAAAAGGCGAGGATATTTGAAGGTTCAACCATCTTCGAAGCTGAATCCGAAATCGAAGTACTGTTCGGGTGAATGGATAAGCCCTGCGGGAGCAATCCTGCGGGGTCTTTTCTTTCAGTCTCCTGTTCACGTCATTTCTTGATTTATCTCAAGAAGCTTTGTAGAGACCGCCTAAGGTAATCTGCCGAGCACTTTATTCTTTGATGTCATATCAGACAGACTCATCTGTTTTAGATTCAAATGAGAGCAATGTCTCTTATCACTTTTTCCTTCTCATATTCTGTTATTTATCGTCAATAAACTATTGCAAAGAATAATATATTGTATTACAATATATTATTGAAAAAGCACCGTTTTGGAGGCAGACATGGCAGACCTTTTAAGCATTCGTAAAGTACTCAAGGATTTCCTTCATCCGGATATTTTGATCGGGACGCCGGTCCCGGTCTCGGGACTGCAGATCCTCAAGCCCTATCTTTTGGAGAAGGCAGGGCTGACTCAGGACGCTTCAGTGATCATGATGGCCGTTCCCTACTATACCACCTACTGTGACATGGAGCACAACGTGTCCGTCTATTCGATATCCGAAGACTATCACAGATTCTTCAAAGCTATGTTCGAAGGTCTCTCCGAAAAGCTGAAAGCGGAATGTCCGGATCTGGTCTTTTCCTGTTTTGCGGACCATTCCCCGATCGCCGAGGTCGGGGCCGCGGTGAAATCCGGACTGGGGGTCATCGGGAAAAATCATTTGCTGATCACCAAAGAATACGGTTCCTACGTGTTTCTCGGCGAACTGATCGTTGAACTTCCCTGTCCCGAGCCCGTGATTCCTGCCCAGACCGAATGCATCAACTGCGGCAAATGCAAGGAAGTCTGTTCCGTCCATATCGATATGAGCGAATGTTTGTCCGCACTCAGCCAGAAAAAAGGAGAACTCAGCGAGGCCGAGTCCCGGAGGATCCAGGACGCGCCCCTGCTCTGGGGGTGCGATATCTGCCAGTCCGTCTGCCCTATGAACCGGTACAGGAAATATTCGGAGATCCCGTTCTTTCAGGAGAACGCGATCCCCGAACTTTCAAAGGATCTGATGGACCAGATGACGGACGAGGCTTTCCAGAAACGCGCCTTTTCCTGGCGCGGCCGTGCCGTTCCGGAGCGGAACATGAAGATCCGGGAAGACGCGGACAAAGAACAAACCGACAAAAAAGGAGGACAGGATGCTTGAACTGGTATTCGGAACTTCCGGCAGCGGAAAGAGTTCCTATCTCATGCAAAAGATCCGCGAGGATATAGAATCCGGCAGAAGATGCTATCTGCTCGTCCCGGACCAGCAGGAATTCATCACGGAAGCGACTTATCTGAGCGTCAACAAACCGAGCGACCGCCGGTATTTCGAAGTGACGAGTTTTTCCCGTCTGTCCGATATGCTGATGGAAAAATACGGAGGCGCTGCCCTGTCCCTTCCCGACCGGAGCGTGGAGACGCTGTTGCTTTGGAACGTGTTGCACAAACTGTCCGGCCCGCTGGAGGAATACCGGAAAGAACCGGACGCGTCGCTCACGTCTCTCATGTACCAGGCGCTCAACGAGTTCATCTCGTCCGCGGTGTCGCCCGAAGCGATAGACCAGTTCATCGGCGGGCTGGATCAGTCCTCGGCGCTCAAGCCCAAACTCCAGGATCTTTCATCCGTTTATACTTTTTACGTTCAGGATCTGAAAAAGGTCCTGGAGCAGCACTATCTGGACCCCTGCGCCTATCTCTGCTACTTGCTCGCGAACCATCCTTTCTTCGAGGGCACGCACGTCTATATCGATTCCTTCACGGGTTTTTCCTCGGTCCAGCAGAACGTGATCTCTTTGATCCTTGCTCAGTCCGAACGGGTCACCGTGACGATCGGGGCGGACAAATGGGCTTCCAAACTGCCCCATTTCTATGAAAGCATCAAGACGGCCGCAGATCTGGTCCAAAAAGCCAACGAAGCAGGCATCCCCGTGGAGCAGACCTACATGGAAAAGAACGTCCGCAGACGGACTCCTTCGCTGCAATATCTGGAAGGAGCCATCTGGGACTATACGGCGAAACCGGCTAAAGACATCCCGGACGACGGCAGCATCTCGCTGCTCGAATGCGAGAACATCTATGTAGAAGCCGAAGCGACGGCGCTCAAGATCCTCGAACTCGTGAACGGCGGAATGCATTTCGGCAATATCGCCGTGACCGTACGGGACACGCTCGCGTACGAAGGCATCCTGGACGCCGCTTTCGAAAAATATAAGATTCCCTATTTCATGTCCAAAAGGACCGATCTCTCGTCCAAACCGATCGCCCGGTTCCTGTTGCTCTCCTTGCGCTGCGTGCTGCACAACTTCCGGGCGGACGACGTCGTGGCGCTTTCCAAGACCGGCCTTTGCGACGTGACTTATGACGACTCGGACCTGTTCGCGTCCTATTGCGAACTCTGGCATATCAGCGGCAGTCTCTTCACGAGGCAGACCTGGACGATGAATCCGGAAGGGCTGAGCGTAGAACTTTCGGACCGCGGCCGGGAGATCCTGTCCCGGGTCAACCGGGTGCGTGAAAAAATCGTAGAGCCCCTCGTTTCCCTCTCCGGCCAGATGGATTCCTGCGTTTATGCCAAAGATTTTGCATCCGCGCTTTACGACTATCTGCTCAGGACCGGGGTGCATCAGAGACTTTCGGATTATGCCGAAGGAGAGATCCAAAATGACCGGATCCGAGAGGCCGGAGACACGATCCGGACCTACGACGAAGTGATCCGCATCCTGACCGTGCTCTGCCGCGTGCTCCCGGATACCGAACTGACTTTGCAGAAGTTTTCGACTGCGTTGTCTCTCATGATGAGCCAGACCGATCTGGGCTCGGTCCCCGATCTTTTCGACTGCGTGACGGTGGGCGCATCCGGTATTTTACGTGTCGAGCACGTGGACGCGATGTTCATCCTGGGCCTTTGCGACGGCGAATTCCCGAACCTGACCGAGACGCCCGGTCTTCTGACCGAAGCGGACAAGGTGCAGCTCGAAAAAGGCCATATTTTGCTCAATTCGGACAAAAGGACCCGGCAGTCCCGGGAACTGTTCGGACTCTACCGGGCCGTTTCCAAACCGTCCGAAAAACTGTATCTTTCCACGCAGACCCATGCGCCCAACGGCGGGACCAAACTGCCTTCGGACGCCTATCTGCGTGTCCGTTCCCT
>CADBRS010000171.1 GCA_902797125.1 uncultured Ruminococcus sp. | reverse complement strand
TTCCCAATGCCGATGCCGGCGAGGATATTGTCTTTCGCCATCCGCGCGGCGCTCTGCCAGACCTCGACACGGTAGCGGACGGAATCGTCCGTAAAATTGATGATGCTCGCAAATCTCTTGGCGACCGGATGGTCGAAGAGTCCCTCCCCGTAGTTGATCAGAAGGATGACGGCCAGCACGATGCCCGGGATCGACAGAATCAGGACAGACAGCGTCCGGTTGTCGATGAGCAAGGCCATGAAAATGATCGCCACGATGGCGCCCAGCCAGGCGCTCCGCGTCCAGGAATAGATCAAGCTGTAGATCAGCATGGCTTCGAGGACTGCCACGAAAGCATGGGACAAAATCCGTTTCCTGTACCGGAAAAGGAACAGAAGCGAGAGCGGCAGAAGAAGGATCAGCATCATGGAAATGATGTTCGGCGAATCCAGGACGGCCCGCACGTTCAGAATGGCGTTATCCAGAGACAGGATATCGAAGATCTCGATGAAACGTTTCGGAATAAAGGAAATGAGGAAGCTGATCGCGGCCAGCAAAAACGTGGACACGAGCAAAGCGTAATACATGCGCTGCAGCCACAGCTTGTCCCTCATCAGATTGACGGTCAGGAAATAGCCGAGCATCAAGAATGAGCAAAGGATACCGTTGATCCAGGAATCCGTTCCCGGGAATGCCGAAAAACCGCTGCAGAACTGGATGATGCTCCATAAAAGCACCAGCGCGTCGATCATCCTGAAACGCAGTCTTCTGCGTCCGCTCAGGACCTTGACGATAAAACTGACGGCCGTCATGACCAGCATGATGATCAGAAGCGTGGTAGGCACCGGCGTGAAAAACAAAAGCGGCGTCATGAACGTGACCAGGACAAGCCCGGATTCCGGACTCTGCATGATCGTCACGGTCAGGAACACCCCGACCAGCAAAAGCAGGGCCTGAACCGGTGAGAAGAAGAAACAAAGGACTGTGAAGATCAGTCCGAAAATGAAGGCCAGCATCAGCTCCTGGGTCGCGACGCCTTCCCGGGTCACGCCCTCGTCGGACTGCATGCCGAGTCCGTTCTGGATGAATCTCAAAAAGCTCTTTTTGACGGCTGCACCGAGTGTCAGTCCGGACGTATACCGTTTGGGGATCAGACAGATCATGGAGGTGACCAGCAGGATCCCGATCATGATCAGGTAGTCCAGGCTCGGAATGAAGGTGCCTGTTTTGATGTAGGCCCGGATGATGCCCATGAAGCCCGTCCCTACGAACGAATAGAACAGGAAGCACCCGAAGGAGTAGACCGAAGCGCGCCCCACCCGCATCTGGATCATATGGACGAACCGGATGATGAAGCTCTTTTCCAGCGAGGTCGCGAAGAAGTTCTGGACCGATGCCGGCAGGTAGCTGCCGTTCTCGTTCCGGACTCTCGAAAAGACTCTGGAGAACAGATCTCTTATCTTGCCTTCCACGACGGAGTAGCCCCTCATGATGCGGCCGAACAGCGAGGCCCGGATCAGGGCATAGAGCCATGCCGTGAACTGATTCAGTTTTGCCCAGATCACGCTGTGTGCGTGATCCTGTTTCTGACGCATGGTCCTTCCCTCCTTTCCAAGCCGGTCTGATCTATGTCAAAAGATCCGGTCTGTTTTTTTCGGTCTCGAGACGGGACGTTTCCTCCCGCCACTGTTCGATGTTTTTATGGTGCCCCGAGATGAGCACGTCCGGAACGGTCCTGCCCCGGAAATCGTATGGCCTTGTATATTGCGGATACTCGAGCAGCCCGTCCGAAAAGGATTCCTTTTCGTAGCATTCGCTGTCCGCAAGCACGCCCGGGATGTACCGGCTCACGCAATCGGTCAGGATGCAGGCCGGGATCTCGCCGCCGGTGAGGACGAAATCTCCGATGGAGATCTCCTCGTCAACGATCTCGTCGATGATCCGCTGGTCCACGCCTTCGTAATGGCCGCAAAGAAGCGTGAGCGCATCGTAGGATTCGCTCAGTTCCCTGGCCTTGGCCTGGTTGAGCACCGTGCCCTTGGGCGACAGGTAGATGACCCTGGACCGGCCTTCGAAGCCGTCCTTTTTGCGCTCTTCCAGAATGTGGAGATAGCAGTCGTAGATCGGCGGGGCCATCATGAGCATGCCCTTGCCGCCTCCGTACGGCGTGTCGTCCACGCGGCGGTGTTTGTCTTTGGAAAAATCACGGATGTTGTAGGTCCGTACCTGGATCGCGCCGGATTGGATGGCGCGTCCCGTGATGCTTGTCCCGAGCACGGTGTCGACCAGCTCCGGGAATAAAGTCATGATATCAAATCTCATCGTCTAAAAGTCCGGGGATCGGAGTCACGAACAAGGCTTCGTCCGTGACCCGTCCGATAAATTCAGGTCTTGCGGGCAAAAGGTGTTCCTGCCCGTCTTTTACAACGACATAAAGATCCTGCGCGCCGCGGTTCACGATCTCTTGTACCGTCCCGTAGCAGACGCCCGTGTCCAAATCTATGACGGGCTTGCCGATAACGTCTTCTTCGAAATATTCGTTTTCATCCAGTGTGAAGTCCGACCGGGATGCGAACAGCTCGACGTTTTTCAGAGCCTCTGCGGCATTCATGTCCTGAACGCCTTCCAGATCCAGCAAAAGAAAACCTTTATGGACGCCGGCATGCAGGACGCGGTGCGGTTCGAAATCCGGACCTTTCCGGATGTAGACCGTCTGAAGAGAGATCAGGTCTTCGGCTGAGTTGGCATAGAACTCGGCCTTGACGGTTCCCCGGCAGCCGTGGGTATTGATGATTTTGGCTATGCATATAGGATCGTTCACGACAGGACTCCGAAACTCAATAAAGAAATACTTCATCACTATAATTCTAGCACACGCGAGAGGTTTTTTCAAGTGTAAACTTGAGCTAAAAAGTAGACGGCAAAAAAGAAAGCGGGCCGTTCGAAAACAAGGTTTGAAAACAGCCCGCAACTATTTGATTATTTGGCTTGTTGATAGCTTCGTGAAAAAAGACTATCAGGCCAGGTTCACCCCAAGTTTGGTTTCCACGTCTGCCATATCCAGCCAGCCTTTTTCTTTACCCGATTGTTCACCTTTGGATAGTTCTGCCATCAATTTGTGAGACGCCTGGTTTTTTCCATTATCGTCTTTGTCCATGATCACATACCTCACTCTTCCGTTCTGTGTCAGAAATTCAAGTTATTGAGAAATGGTTTCCATCCAATCTCCGATCAAGGGCGCGAGCCGGTCGTACCCGAGTTTGTTCGGGTGGATCGGGTCTCGCAGACAGACGTTCGTCGTGACCTGCAAAAGCGTGTCTGACACGTAACTGTCGTGATACAGATCCAGATGATCGATTTCCCATTTTTCGCAGATCTTGATCGCTTCCGCCCAGTAGTCTTCCATTTCCGTCACGCGACCGATCCCGACCGCACCGGGCATATTGAAAAATTTAGCGGCGCATTCTCGTGACTTCAGTCGTAAGTTAGCCGCTTTTTTTATTTAAAACGTCTTGCCTAAAGCTAAATAATATTATATAATATCATATGAGGTCAATTTTTGCTTTCCAGTATTGGTTAGTTTGTAGGACACTG
>CADBRS010000170.1 GCA_902797125.1 uncultured Ruminococcus sp. | reverse complement strand
GGCATCTATCTCAAAGGTGAGACGCCCGGCCCGGACAGATCCATCTGCTGGTATTATGTCAATCAGGACGGAAACAATTCCGGAGACACCGTGGACATCCATGATAACACCGCCGTCAAAGAAGTCGTCAGGAAGAGTCTTGCAGATTTCCCGGCAGGTGAATACAGCATTTTCCTGCTCAAGAACGACGGATATGAGCAGCTCGGAAGCGTGGATATCGTCATTGGGGACGTCACGCCCCAGGATCCCGTTGAATACGAGCAGCCGTCTGTTCCAAAATCCCTCACTTTCAAATCGACTGCCAAATACAAAGGATTGGCGGAAGGTTATGTATCCATCCTCACCGGGGACGTTCATCCCCTTTCCTATCTTCTGTATTGGGGCGATGCATCCGGAAAACTGCCGGGTTACGCAGCTTTCGCGCCGATCCCCTACGCAGGGACCACCACGCGTTACACGATCCCGGATCACGTGATCATTCCGGAAGGCGCGACGAGACTCCTCGTCTATGCCGTTTCCGGTGACAAACAAAGCGACGGATATGCCGAAACGCCGATTCCGGAAGAACTGCTCGTTTCATGGAGACGGGAATCCATAGAATATGAGTTCCAAGTCATTTCAGACACACACGTCAACGCGAGCGAGGAGCATCTGTATACCCGCCATTTCAAAATGGCTTTGGAAGACATCAAGAACGTCTCACCTTTGTCGATCGGAGTGTTCGTAGTCGGAGATATCACGGATCATGCGACAGAAGCGGAATATCAGATGTACAATTCGCTGATCGCGTCCTACGGGCTGGATCTTCCCGAATTCTATGAAGTAGCCGGAAATCACGACCTCAACGGTCCTGTTTCCCGTTTCCTCACGATGACCGGAAACGACAGTGAAACGCCCTATTTCGATATGTGGCTCGAAGGCATGCACTTCATCTTTCTCTCAGGGACACAGGCCGGGGTACGCATCACGCTCGGTGAAACCCAACTGAAGTGGTTTTCCGAGAGACTGGCCGAAAACAACGACCCTGAAAAACCCGTCTTCGTTTTCCTGCACCAGTCGATCAAAGACACGATCGCCGGAAGCTATACCGGGCAGAACTGGGACGGCGTGGATGACTATGTCGCATTTTCAGCTATTTTGAAGAACTATCCGAACATTATCATGTTCAACGGGCACAGCCACTGGGAACTCAATGCGGCCCATTCCATGTTCCCTGCGACCAAGAGCCTGCCCACGATCTTCAATACGGCTTCAGTCGGTTACACCTGGAACGATGAAAGTCAAAAGACCAATATCGCAGTCAACGGCAGCGAAGGGCTGTATGTATTGTCCCGTGGCAGCCATTTGTTCGTCCTCGGACGCGATTTCGAAAACGGACTCTGGCTCCCATCCGCACAATTCATTGTCGAATACGGCGGTCTGGAGGCTGTCGAACTGCGGGAATCTGAAAGCCTGACCGAGACGGAGAACGGGCTTCCCGAAAGCGAGCCTACCGAAAGCGATGGAGAAAGCAAGCCTGCCGGCGGATGCGGCTCTGCGCTGACGCCTTCCCTATGGCTGGCCTGCATCTGCGGAGCAGCAGGTATCTGGATCCTGAGAAAAAAGAAAAACCGCACCTGATGCGGTCCATATTAGCAAAACAAGCTGCCGGTCCGGCAGCTTGTTCTGTTATTCAGATCCGGTACGATCGTTCCGGATCATTTTTGTTTCGATCAATATTCCAATTTTTTCTGGATGTAGGCTTCGATCTCATCGATGGGCAGCCGAACCTGTTCCATCGTATCTCTGTCACGGATAGTCACGCAGTTGTCGGCAACTTTTTCTTCATCGCCAACGGTCTCAAAGTCCACGGTGATGCAGAGCGGCGTGCCGATCTCATCCTGGCGTCTGTAACGTTTGCCGATCGAGCCGGTCTCGTCATAGTCGCACATGAAGGACTTGGAAAGATTGTTATAGATCTCGATCGCTTTATCCGAAAGTTTCTTGGACAGAGGCAGCACAGCCACCTTATAGGGGGCCAGTGCCGGGTGCAGATGAAGCACGACGCGCACGTCGTTCTTTTCGGGATCCACCACTTCTTCGTCATACGCATCGATCAGGAAGGCCAAGGCCACCCGGTCGGCGCCCAGTGAAGGCTCGATGACATAAGGCAGATAATGCTCCTGAGTATCCGGGTCGAAATAAGTCAGATCCTTGCCTGAGTGGTCTGCATGCTGACGCAGGTCGTAATCCGTTCTGTCTGCGACGCCCCACAATTCGCCCCAGCCGAACGGGAACACGAACTCGAAGTCCGTCGTGCCTTTAGAGTAGAAGGCCAGTTCTTTCGGATCATGATCGCGGAGCCTGAGGTTCTCTTCCCTCATCCCCAGATCCAGAAGGAACTTCTTGCAGTAATCCTTCCAGAAAGCGAACCATTCCAGATCCGTCCCCGGTTTGCAGAAGAACTCCAGTTCCATCTGCTCAAACTCACGGGTCCTGAACGTAAAGTTGCCTGGCGTAATCTCGTTCCGGAACGATTTACCGATCTGACAGACCCCGAAAGGCAGTTTCTTGCGGGTCGAGCGCTGAATGTTCGGGAAGTTGACGAAAATACCCTGCGCGGTTTCGGGTCTCAGATAGACCGTATTGGAACTGTCTTCCGTAACGCCGACGAAAGTCTTGAACATCAGGTTGAATTTTTTGATGTCGGCAAAATCATGACCGCCGCAGTTCGGGCAGGTGATTCCCTTTTCCTTGATATAATCCGTCATCTGTTCAAAAGTCCAGCCTGCGGGATTGTCGTCCAGTCCGTTCTGATAGACGTAATCCTCGATCAGTTTGTCTGCGCGGTGACGGGTCTTGCAGGTCTTGCAGTCCATCAAAGGATCCGAAAAACCGCCGACGTGACCGGATGCGACCCAAGTCTCCGGGTTCATGATGATCGCGCTGTCCAACCCGACGTTATAAGGACATTCCTGAACGAATTTTTTCCACCATGCCCGCTTGACGTTATTTTTGAACTCAACGCCCAAAGGACCGTAATCCCAGGAATTGGCCAGGCCGCCGTAGATCTCGGAGCCCGGGAAAATGAAACCTCTGTTTTTACACAACGAAACGATCTTGTCCATCGTCTTTTCTGTATTCTTCATAAAAACCTCGCAAAAATAAACTAAGATGCAATATTGAATGCGTTGTAAATTTTGACGTCTCCGTTCCTGACGATGTTGATCTGATCATTGCTCCGGCCGGTCAGTTCGGTATTGACGGCCAGCACTTTTCCGCCCAGCACATAGAGACAGCTCGAACCGCCCTGGTCGTTCAGCGCGTTGACGATCTGCACGTCTCCGTCTTTGACGGTGATCAGGTAGCGGGCACCGTACTGGAGCAAATCCAGGATATGCTCATCCGTGGCTCCGTCTACGATGATCAAATCGGAATGATCCATCTGATAGTCATGGAAATGGTCGAAAATATCGGTCATCCAGGGTGTGGAGATGCCGTATCTGCCTGCTATCGTCCAGTAGCCCGGGTTGATATCGTGAAGCGTTTCGATCCAGCCACCGTTTGTCTTTCCGACCTGGATCAGGTTCAGTGCAAACGTACCGGTCACTCTCTTGATGTAGTGGTTGTCGCTTCCTTCCGTAATATCGATCCCGTAACACGGGTTGGCAAAGAGAACGTCGAAAACGTATGCGTTTTTCGCATCCTCCAAACGGACCGCATAAGGATACATGACAAGACTGTCCGCTTCCACGAACGGATTCTCCGGATAGAAGAAGGTCAGATATCTGAGACCTGCCCCGTCCCCTTCCAGCGTCACGGCTGCGGTTTCATGCAAAGGATTCGAAGTTCCCTGATCGGCATAGATGAACAATGTCGTTCCGCCTGCTGGACCCGGTGCGTTCGGGATCGACCCTGCCCCGCGGAGTTCAACGCCTGCGGGAACTGTCAGGTGCCCGAGGATCCGGTAGTGTCCTGCGGGCAGATAGACGATGCCGCCTCCGGCCGCGCCCGCATCGTTGAGAGCATTCTGGATGGCGCTGGTACAATCCTGGCCCAGATTCCCTGTCTGATTGACAGGTGCGTAAGGCGCGCTGTAAGGCGCTTTCGTCACATCATAAAGCGTCGCTTTCGCTGCCTGGTACGTGCCCTGGTTTTCAACATAATCCTTGACTTGAGTTAATTCGTCTTCGAAATTGATCGTATAGCCTATGACCTCTCCCACGATGTTGCAGTCAGCCAGATAAAGATAGGCTTGCTCGGTCATGATGAGGGCCGCCTCGCTGCCCTTCAGAGTGCTTTCCGTCAGGCCGGACATCCGTTTAGCCGAATGGACGTCGATCCGCATAGCGTAATCACAGTCCGTAAAATTGAGTTTGGACATCCCGGCTCCCCAGAAAATGCTTCTGGGACCCTCAACCGTGCAGAAACCGGTCTGGCAGGAACGGGCGCCTATATCATGGATAAGGGGCATGTCCAGATCGCCCATGATGAACGCTTTCAGATTTTTTCTCGTGTAAGCGTCCACAGCGCTCTGGCTGGGCGCGTTGTATTCGGCCCCGGCCTCAACCCAATATTTTCCGTCGAAATAAATATTTTCGTAGCTGCAGGCGCCGGCGTTGTTGTAGACTTCCAGTCCCTTGCTCAGCACGCATCCGCGGATATTGAACAGATACATGTTGGAATTGGCTTTGGCCTTGTAATCGTCCACGGAAAGGCCGATGCCCTTGTACGAATTCAGAAGCGTGATGTCTCCGATCGCCGGGCCCTGAGGACCGTCTGCGCGGAATTCAAACGTCCAGCCCAGATCTTTGGGCGATTCGATGCTCTGATTCGGATAGTAAACGGTCAGCCCTCTGGCACCCGAATTCTGATCCATCAGGAACAGCGTGCCGATGTTTTTGCTGACGTTCGCGACGATCACCGTTCCGTAATCTCCGGAACCATCATCCGGGTCGCGTCTGTCGCCGCGCAAGGTGACCTGAGACGGGATCGTGATGGTCGAAGAGACCTTGTAGTGACCGGCAGGCAGATATACGGTTCCGCCGCCTTGCTTCGAACAGTCAGCAAGCGCGCGGATGATCGCATTCGTTGAGTCGATGGCGCCTGAAGGGTCCGCTCCGTAGATGCCGTCGGTGGCAACCACGTCCGCAACGATCAGATCCTGCGTCGGATAAACTGTTTTGGCGACCGTCGGACGGTCGATGTCTCCGGTTGCCTGTCCTGTATAATCCAGATTTTCAGGCACTTTTAATCCTTTGAAATCAGAGCTCATATATGTGCTCTTGAAATATTCCAAACCTTCGTGAAGCGCAGCTTCGGAACCGCCGACGATAGCGAGTTTATTTCCTTCCAGAACGATCCGGTAGCCGAACCTGTCGAGTCCCTCCATCAATCGCTGACTCAATGCCCTGTTGGTGGCACCGATCAGGATCTCGGCTCTATTCGAATAGTCGTTGCGTCCGTCAAAATCCGTCGTGATCGGGATGTTCTTCCCTGTTCTCTCTTTGATGAGAGCCAGAAGATCCACGGTTATCTGGACAGTTTGAGGGTACATGTTCATATCGTCCGGACGGACCAGCGTATATTCGGTCGTTCCGTCTTCTTCGATCAAAGTCACATAATTGACCGGAATCGTTTCTGATTCTCCGGGATTATCTGAAGAATTCCCGCACGAAGCCAGCAGGCTCAGCACAAAGATCACGGAAAGGATAGATAATAGTAGTTTGGTTTTCTGCATGGACCAACCTCCGAAAAAAGAAAAACGACGGCAAGCAGATTTTGGTGTTCTGCTTGCCGAACCATCATGGTTATTTTGCGTAATCAACAGCGCGACTTTCACGAATGACGTTGATCTTGATCTGACCGGGATACCTGACTTCGTTCTGGATCTTTTCGGCCATATTGCGGGCAACGATCTTCATGCTATCGTCATTGACGACTTCCGGCTTGACCATCACGCGGATCTCGCGTCCGGCCTGAATGGCATAAGCTTTGTCAACACCTTCGAATCCGCCGGCTATCTCTTCAAGCTTTTCAAGTCTGCGGATGTAATTTTCAAGGTCTTCTCTGCGCGCTCCGGGTCTGGCTGCGCTGATCGCGTCTGCGGCCTGAACCAGAACTGCGACTGCCGTCTGAGGTTCAACGTCGTTGTGGTGGGCCTCGACAGCGTGGATGACTTCACGGCTTTCCTTGTATTTTTTCAGGACGTTGACGCCGAGTTCGACGTGCGTTCCCTCCACATCGTGCGGAAACGCTTTGCCGATATCGTGCAGAAGACCTGCACGTCTGGCGACCGATCCGTCCACACCCAGTTCATCGGCCATCATTCCGGCAAGGAATGCGACCTCGATCGAGTGCTTCAACACGTTCTGCCCGTAACTGGTACGGTAGCGGAGCCGTCCGAGCAATTTGATCAGCTCGGGATGCAGCCCGTGGATGCCGACCTCGTAGGTGGCTCTCTCGCCGGCCTGCTTGATGGAAGCTTCGACTTCGTGTTTGGACTTCTCCACCGTTTCCTCGATGCGGGCCGGATGGATACGTCCGTCTGAGATCAGCTTCTCAAGAGTCAGTCTTGCGATCTCCCTCCTGACAGGATCGAAACCGGACAGTGTGATCGTTTCGGGCGTGTCGTCGATGATGAGTTCGACGCCCGTCAGCGTTTCGATCTTCTGAATGTTCCGGCCTTCGCGTCCGATAATACGGCCCTTCATCTCCTCACTGGGCAGTGCCACGGAGGAAACAGTGGCCTCGGACACCTGATCCGCCGCGCAGCGCTGGATGGCAAGCGTGATGATGTTTTTGGCTTTTTCATCAGCTTCATCCTTGAATTGGGATTCCAATTCATCCATACGCTGAGCCAGTTCCTGTCTTTTCTCGAGTTCGACCCGATTGAACAGGGATTCTTTGGCTTCTTCAGCGGACATGCCTGCAATCTGTTCCAGCACTTGCTGCTGTTCATTCAGGGTTTCCTGAATTTTTTCACGTAAGATCTCGTTGTCTTTTATTTTTTTGTCGAGTTTTTCGTTTTTGCTTTCCAGGGCCTCAGTCTTTCGATCCAGATTTTCCTCTTTCTGATTCAATCTGTTCTCCATTTTGGCCATCTCTGCGCGGCGGTTTTTCGCGTCGCGTTCAGCATCGTTCTTTATCTGTAAAGCCTCTTCTTTGGCGTTTACAACAGCCTCTTTTTTAATCGTTTCGGCATCTTTGGATGCTTCTTCTCTTATACGCTTGGCTTCATCTTCAGCAGAGCCGATCTCTGCCTCACCAACTTTTTTGCGGTATGCGATTCCAACAAAAGCGCCGGCGACAATTCCGACAATCAAACAGACAACCGAGATAATTACTGCTAACCAAGGTTCCATAGTAATAATCCTCGTATCTGAAAAATGATTCAAATATATGCTTTACTGCATATTCTCTATAATTATACAACCGGTGTCGCCGTTTGTCAACACCTCCGGAGCGGAAAGTAAGACATTTTTGTCATGGCAAAACCGGTTTCAAAGCTCCCTGCCGAGCGCAAAAACAGCGGGCTCCCCACGATGGGTGCCCGCCGTCTTGCGTAAGTTTTGCTATTTGCCTGCCACCGGCATGTTCATGACCAGGACTTCGGGGCAAGCCATGGAAGAGAGGCCTGACGGTTCGAAATCCAGCGTGTCCGAAATGGCGTCGATCTGATTGAGCAGATCGAAGAAATTGCCTGCCAGCGTGAAGGAATGGACGGGTTTCGTGAATTTGCCGTCCTCGAACAGGAGTCCCGCGCTCTCGATGGAAAAGTCGCCCGAAACCGGATCGGCTCCGGCATGGAAACCTTTCATCATATTGACGAAGATCCCGGATCCAGCTTTTTTCATCATTTCTTCCAGCGTTATGTTCCCCGGTTCCACGATAACGGTATAGGGACCGATGGACACAGGCGAGTTGTACCCCGGACGTTTGCCGTTTCCTGTCGACTTCTTCCCTGCTTTCTGAGCCGTTGCCTGGTCGTAGAGCAGCGTTTTGAGCACGCCTTTCTCCACCACATACTTGCGGTATGTAGCCACGCCTTCGCCGTCAAACGGGGTCTTGGCCGGATTGTCGACATACATAGGATCGTCTACGATGGAAAGAAAATCTACGGCGATCTTCTGACCTTCCTTGCCGGCCAGTTTGGAAAGGCCCAGTGCGGCCTGCTTGGCGGAAAACACGCCCATGTACGTGCCTAAAATGTTTTTGAAGCAATTGGCATCGAAAATGATGTTGTAGTTGCCGGACGGGACCAGCGAGGGCCCGATCTTTTCAAGCGCCCGCTTGACAGACTTCTCGATGATCCTGGATGGATACTGACCGTTCTTCACCAGCGCCAGATCGTAAGCGCCCTGCTTTTCCTCGCCTTTTTTCAGGACCGCTTCGGCATAGACACGAGTCATGCCGTAGGAGTTGGACAGGTCCAGCCCGTAGGAGTTGAAAAGAGAGACTTTCGTCTGATAGGCGAATGCAGCTGCCGAGGACGCATTGTCCACTTCAACGCCTTCAGGCAGCGTTTTTTCCGAATCGAACACGCGCGCGGAGATCTCCAGGGCCGTATCTCTGAGTTCGGAAACAGCCGGAAGCTCAAAAGCTTCCCTCTCATATTCCGGATATGAATCCGAGCCTTTGAAAATGATGGCCGGATCCTCGGATTCGATATAGGATGCATTCTCCATGGCGCTCCGGACGAGCTGCTTCATGCTGTCTTCGTCCATGACCTCGGTGGATGCATAACCCATCTTGCCGTTCACGACGCAACGGAAACTGATGCCTCCGCCTGTCGAGGAGGAGACGTTGTCCAGTTCTTTGCCCAGCGTGCTGGCGGACAATGACGAGTCTTCCATGTAATAAACTTCATATTCTTTCAAACCCGCTTCCTGCGCGCTGGAAACCAATACGGATTTCAACTGATCAAAAGTCATGACAATTCCTCCTTATCTTCCGCCTACCGTGATCTTGGACACGCGGATGAGCGGCTGTCCGACATCCGTCGGGATGGAACCGCTGGCAGAGCCGCACATGCCCTGTCCGCGACCCAGATTCTGTCCGACCATATCGATGTCCTGAAGGATCTGGGAACCGGTGCCGATCAGCGATGCGCCTCTGACAGGTTCACAGACCTCACCGTTTCGGATGAGATAGCCTTCCTGAACGGCGAAATTGAACGCTCCGGTCATGGGGTCGACCGAGCCTCCTCCCATCGCTTTGCAGTAAAGACCGTATTCGATGGATTTGATGATATCTTCGTTCTTGTCCGGTCCGTTCAGAATGAACGTATTCGTCATCCGGGAGGTTGGTTCAAAACTGTAATCCTCACGTCTGCCGCAACCGGTCCTCGGCATATTCAGCCGGCGTGAACCGAGTCTGTCGATCATATAGTTTTTCAATATACCGTTCTCGATCAGCAGATTCCTGGTCGTTTTGAGGCCTTCGTCGTCTATGTTCTGGGAACCCCACGCGTTGGGGATCGTGCCGTCGTCGACCGCGCTGACTTTTTCGTTGGCGATCTTCTGTCCGAGTTTGCCGCACATCTGGGACGCACCGATGCCCACGGAGGTGGCCTCGAGCGAATGTCCGCATGCCTCATGGAAAATGACGCCTCCGAATCCGTTCTCGATGGCGACGGTCATCTGCCCTGCCTTGATGTAGTCCGCACGCAGGTTCGTGATGGCCTGAGAGGCAGCGACAGTCCCGATCTCTTCCGGTTTGTGCGTGTCGAAGAACTCCATGCCCATGCATCCGCCCGGGCCGAAGAATCCGCTCTGTTTTTCATCTTTCAGGGTTGCGACGGCGGAGATGGCCATACGCGTCCGGACCACGCGGTCCTGCGTATAAAGGCCTTCCGTATTGGCGATCAGGAAAGTTCTGTCCACTCCGAGGAGCGAACCGGAGACCTGAGAGATCAAAGCATCGTGAGCCAGCGCGGCTTCGCAGCCGGCTTTCAGGACGGAGATCCGGTTTTTCAGGGGAACGTCGTTGGTCAGGACCGCGATCTCATGGATGTTGGGAAATACGTGTCCTGTCAGGCAAACGGACACGTCCGACGGGATCGTTCCGATCGCATCGGCTACGTCCTGCGCACAGCGCAAAAGCCCCGAGCGGGACAGGTCCGTGGTGGAGGCATAGGCTGTCCTCGTGCCCAGAAAAGCGCGGATGCCGACGCCTGTGTAGACACCGTCGCTGATCTTGTCGATCTTCTTGTCCAGATAACTGACCGTATTGCGTCTTGTGCGTTCAGCGAAAACTTCCGCGAAATCCGCACCGGTCGAAGAAGCCTTGGCCAGGACTTCTTCAAGTAAGACTTTCTCTAAAAGCATTGTTTATTCCTTTCCCGACAGCATGTGCAAAAAATCGAACAGCGTCTCATCGATGCGCCAAGCTATCTTTTTCATTTCATCATTTGGTTTCAGCAGATCAGGCACCATAACGGCCCGCATCCCTGCCGCGACGATGGACCGGACTCCGTTGTAGGAATCCTCCACGCCGATACACTTGACCGGCTCGACGCCCAGACGCGAAGCGGCCAGCAAATAGATCTCAGGGTCCGGTTTTCCGCACCTGACCATGGTTCCGTCCACGATATCTGCAAAAAAAACATGAAGTCCCGAGTCATGGAGCTGTTTTATCGTCAGCTCCCGGGGTGTGGACGTGCAGACGGATGCGGGGATCTGACTGGCTTTGAGCCATTCCAGCAGTTCCCGGACGCCAGGTTTGAGGATCAGTCCCTCTTTCCGGACGATCTCATGGTAGTAGACCATGCGCTTTTCCATAAAAGCTTCGTAAGGAAAATCGGGTCCGAATTTTTGAGCAAAAATCAAACCGATATCATGGATGTTGCGGCCGGTGCATTCGTTGGCCAGTCCCGGAGGATCCGGAATGCCGAACTCGTAGCCTGCTTTGATCCAGGCTTCGTGATAGACCCTTTCCGTGTCGTACAGGACGCCGTCCTGATCGAAAATCACGGCGCCTATCCTCAACTCTTTATTCTCCATCCGGCACCCTCTCTCCCAGGATATCCCTGTATTTGCGGTAGAAGGATTCAAATCTGTCTTCATCCAGAGCCTGCCGGATCTGTTCGGTGAACGTATTGTAAAAATACAGATTGTGCGCTACGGCCAGTCTCATTCCCAGCATTTCCTGAGATTTGAACAGGTGGCGGATATATGACCGGCTGAAACTCCTGCAAGCCGGACACTGACAGCCTTCCTCGATCGGGCGGTCGTCCCTGATATATTTTTCGTTCAGAAGGTTCAGCTTCCCTTTCCAGGTAAAGAGATTACCGTGACGGGCATTGCGGCTGGGCATGACGCAGTCGAAGAAATCCACGCCCCGCCATACGCTCTCCAAAATATTGCAGGGCGTACCGACACCCATCAGATATCTGGGTTTGTCAACGGGCATTTCCGGTTCCACGACTTCGATCATCTCATACATGACCTGGGTCTCTTCTCCGACCGCAAGTCCCCCGATGGCATATCCGTCGCAATCCAGTTCCGCGATCCGCTTCATGTGATCCACCCGGAGGTCGGGATAGACGCTGCCCTGATTGATCCCGAACAGCATCTGATGCGGGTTGATCGTTTCGGGCAATTGATTGAGTCTATTCATTTCGGCGATACAGCGCTTCAGCCAGTTCGTCGTCCGCTCCACGGACTGTTTGGCATAGGCATAAGGTGCCGGATTCGACACGCATTCGTCAAAAGCCATCGCGATGGTCGAGGCCAGATTGGACTGGATCTGCATGCTCTCTTCGGGTCCCATGAAAATCTTGGCTCCGTCGATGTGAGACTGAAAACGGACGCCTTCCTCGGTGATCTTGCGCAGTTTAGCCAGGGAAAAGACCTGGAAACCGCCCGAATCCGTCAGCATGGGGCCGTCCCAGTTCATGAACTTGCGCAGTCCGCCCATATCGTGGATCAGTTTGTCTCCCGGACGGACGTGCAGGTGGTACGTATTGGACAGTTCCACCTGACAGTGCAGTTCTCTGAGCTCGGGACCTGAAATGCCGCCCTTGATGGCTCCGCTCGTTCCCACGTTCATGAAAACGGGCGTCTGGATATCTCCGTGGACCGTTTTCAGCACGCCTCTGCGGGCTCTTTTTTCTTGTTTCAGCAGTGTAAACATGTTTTTCCTTAAGGTTTAGGTTCTCTCGAACTGGCGGTCCAGTTTGCTCTTGCCGATCTCCATCGCAACGGGCCTGCCGTGCGGGCAGTACAGGATGTCCGGGATCTTCATCAGCTGTTCGATGACCCAGGCCTCATCCTCTTCGGCATAGACGCGTCCGCCCTTGATGGATGCCTTGCAGGCACCCTGATACAGGGCTTTTTCAAAAATGATCTTTTTCGTCAGGCCGGGTGTCCCAGTCCCTTCGTGGATCTGGGCGGCCATGATCTGAAGCACGTCCGGAACGCGGGCCGTGTCCAGACCGGCGGGCATCGAGTCGACAAAAACGGTGTTTCGCGCGGCACGGACGGAAAAGCCGATCGCTTCCAGTTCCTCCTGATAACTCATCAGGTCGGCGATCTCACCGGACGTCATCATGACCTCAAGCGGGACAGCCAGCAGCTGGATCTCTTTTTCCTGCTTTTCCATATTGGCTTTCATGCGCTCGAAATTGATCCGCTCATGAGCCGCATGCTTGTCTACGAGCAAAGCTCTGTCTCCGACTTCAACGATAATATAAGTATTGAAGAGCTGACCTGCGATCCGGTATTCCGGAACGACATAGGCGGGAGCCTTTTCCTGGGCAGCCGGAGCCGGGGCCTCTTTTGTTTCGTTTTGGGGATGAGTTTCCGAACGGGTCTGCGGGATCTCGCGGTGAGCAAAAGGCGCATGGACCTGTTCTGTTCTTCCCTGTCTGGGCGGCAGACCGACGCTCTGCCTGTATTCTTCCGCGGTCATCGTAGCGAAACCGCCCTCGCCGTTCTGGTTCAAACGGATACCGATCTGTTTGTCCGTCAGCGCAGAGCCCCGCTCCGTTTTGGCGGCGCCCAAGGCCTGCGTCCAGTTGATCTCTTTCCGGTCTCCCGTCCTGAATTCAGGCCTGGCCGTATTCGATTCCAACGCAGGTCTGACGCTGTGATAGACACATTCGAAGACCGGCTTTTCATCCGAGAACTTGACTTCCAGTTTGGACGGGTGAACGTTGACGTCCACTCTCTCCGGGGTCATATCCAGGAACAGAAAACAGACCGGGAACCGTTCGGTGGGACAGTAGGACGTAAATGCCTGTTCCAGCGCGGCGGACATCGTTTTGCTCCGGATGTAGCGGTTGTTGATGAAGAAGTTCTGACTGTTCCGGTTGGCTTTGACGTTTTCCGGTGTACCGATGAAACCGTGCAGCGAGATCCCGTCTTCCGAACCCTGTATCTCGATCAGTTTGGATGCGAATTCTTTTCCGTAAATGGCTCTGATCACGTGTAAGAGCGAACCGTCCCCCTCCGTCTGCACTTTCGTTTGACCGTCGCAGATCAAGGTCAGGGCGATCTCCGGATGAGACAGAGCGATCTTTTCGACCGTGGCCACGACGGCCATGGTCTCCGTCAGGTCCCGTTTGAGAAATTTCCGGCGGGCGGGGACTTTGGCAAACAGTTTTTCGGCGATGACGGTCGTGCCCTTGTCGCATCCGAACTCGATCACCGGCCGGATCTCCCCGTTGTCCACTTCCAAAAGGTGTCCCGTGTCCGAATCCTTCGGGCAGGACATGATCCGGAGTCTGGACACGGCCGCGATGGCGGCCAGAGCCTCTCCCCGGAATCCGAGGGTCAGGATGCTGTCCAGATCGTTTGCGTTGTGGATCTTGCTGGTCGCGTGCCGTAGCACGGCCACGGGCAGGTCCTCTTCCGAGATCCCGCAACCGTTGTCCGTGACACGCATGTAGGAGACGCCTCCGTTCTGCGTTTCAACGGTCATCCGCGTCGCACCTGCGTCGATCGCATTTTCCATCAGTTCTTTGATCGCTGATGCGGGTCTGTCTACCACTTCTCCGGCAGCGATCAGATTGGCCACCTCAAAGGGCAGCACATTGATTTTTCCCATAGTGTTTCCCTATATGATTTTCTTTTTCAGGTCGAACAGAAGATTCATGCATTCCAGGGGGGAAAGCGTGTTCAAATCCGTATTCCTGAGCTGTTCGATGATCTGATCGTTCATGCAGTCATCGATGGACATGGCCATATTTTCAGAAGGCTTGGACGCCGGTCTGGACGACAGATCCGGTCCCTGACCGGAATTCTCGATCGTTTCCAGCACTTCCCTGGCCCGCTTGATCACTTCATTCGGCAAGCCGGCCAGTTTGGCCACCTCGATGCCGTAGGAATCATCTGTGGATCCCTTCACGATCTTGCGCAGGAACGTGATCTGATCGCCGCGCTTCTTGGCCGCGATATTGTAATTGACGATGCCCGGAAACTCGTTTTCCATGACCGTCAGTTCGTGGTAGTGGGTGGCAAACAGCGTCTTGGCACCGATCTTTTTGCCGTACGTATATTCCATGATGGCACGGGCGATGCTCATGCCGTCAAAAGTGGACGTGCCCCTGCCGACTTCATCGTAAATGATCAGGCTCTTTTTCGTGGCGTTCTTCAGGATATAGGACACCTCGTTCATCTCAAGCATGAACGTAGACTGGCCGGAAGCCAGATCGTCCGAAGCGCCCACCCGGGTGAACACTTTGTCCACGATCCCGATCTCGGCGGATGACGCCGGGACGAAGGACCCGATCTGAGCCATGATCACGATCAGGGCGACCTGACGCATATAAGTCGATTTGCCCGCCATGTTCGGCCCAGTGATGAGCATCATCCGGTTGTGATCAGTATCCAGGAGCGCGTCGTTCGGTACGAAATAAGTGTCTTTGACGAACTGTTCGACGACCGGATGCCGCCCGTCCTTGATCCGGATGGACTCGGTCAGCTCGACCGACGGACAGACGTAATGCTGCTTGACGGCCACCGCTGCCAGTGAAAGATAGGCATCCAATTCGGCCAGCATCGAGGCTGTGGCGCGGAGCCGCTGCCCGGCGGCGGCGACTTCTCCACGGATCTCACAGAACAGATTGTATTCAAGCGCATTGATCTTGTCCGACGCGCCGAGCACGACGGATTCCATCTCTTTGAGTTCCGGGGTGATATATCTTTCCCCTCCGGTCAGCGTCTGCTTCCGGATATAGTAATCGGGAACCTGGCTGACGAACGAATTGGATACTTCGATATAGTAACCGAACACTTTGTTGTATCCGACTTTCAGCGTCTTGATCCCGGTTTTCTGCTTTTCGTCCTCGGCGATCTTTTCTTTCCAGTCCGTTCCGCCGTCCCGGATCTTGCGCAGTTCATCCAGCTCCGTATGATAGCCCTCTTTCATGATGCCGCCTTCACGGATGGAGAAAGGCGGATCCTCACAGATCGACTCGTCGATCCGCTGATAGATATCCTCCAAAACGTCCAGAGACTCATAGATTTCGCGGAGAGCGGGACTCTTGCAGCCGGACAGTTTTCCTTTCAGTTCAGGCAGGATGGAGACCGTTGAAGCGATGGCGCGCAGATCGCGCCCGTTCGCCGTTCCGTAGACGACCTTCGTGACCAGTCTTTCCAGATCCAGCACGCGGTCCAGCAGTTCGGCAACGTCTTCCCTGAGCATATAATCGTCAAAGAATTCGGATACGGCTCCCTGTCTGTGCCTGATCTTGGAGATCTGGAGCAGCGGGTGTTCGACCCAGTGCCGGAGCAAACGCGCTCCGGGAGCCGTCCTGGTCTTGTCCAGCGCCCAAAGGAGGGAGCCTTTTTTCTCTTTGGTCCGCATGGTCTCTGTCAGTTCGAGATTGCGTCTCGTGTTCGCGTCCAGATCCATATACTGACCGTCTCCGTAGACGTTCAGTTCCTTCAGGTAGGCGACGTCGCTCTTCTGGGTCTCACGGATGTAATCCAGCAGTGCGCCCGTGGCGCAGATGATCTCTTTGTCCGAGAGAAGTTCGTTTCTGAGCACGTCGGCAAACTGTTCTTTGACGATCTGTGTGCAGACGTCCTCTTCAAAGCGGGACATTTGCTTGTCCGCATACATGATCCCCAGTCTCTCTTTGACCAGAGTCTTCACGGATGGGATCAGGTCGATCGGAACATTGATCAGGAGTTCCTTAGGCGCATAAGTAGACAGTTCATTACATAGTTTTTCCTCGGCATGAGGGCCGCGGAAAGACGATGCGTAGGTCTGGGCGGTCGAAATATCCGACACGCAGAAACCGATCGCGTCTTCATGAACGCAGACGGCACAGAGATAGTTGTTTTTCTGCTCCGTCAGCAGTTCGCTCTCGATCAGGGTGCCGGGCGTGACGACACGGATCACTTCTCTTTTGACCAGACCGACCGCGGTAGCTGGATCTTCGACCTGCTCACAAATGGCCACTTTATAGCCTTTTTCGATCAGTTTGCCGATATAGGTCTCGCTGGCATGGTAGGGGACCCCGCACATCGGAGCCCGTTCGGCTTCACCGCAGTCCTTGCCCGTCAGGGTCAGTTCGAGTTCGCGTGAAGCCAGAATCGCGTCATCGTAGAACAGTTCATAAAAATCGCCCAGCCGATAGAACAGCAAGAAGTCTTTGTATTCATTTTTGATATCGAAATATTGCTGCATCATTGGGGTCATAAAATCACCTCAAAATTAGGAATGGCATCCGCCGCATGTCGAGCAGTCGTGGGTGCAGGAATCCGGGATCGTTCCCGTCATCGCGAAAGTGATCATCTGGTTGACGGCATTCAGAAGTTCGTTCAGTCCGTCCTCCGCCTTGCGCATCACCTGGTAGGTCGGGTGGGCAAGGATCAGATCGTACAGATCGTTGGCTTCTTTCTGCATCTCATCCACCGCGATCAGATCCCGCTCGGGCTTTTCGGCCTCTTCGCGAATCTTCTGGTTCGTTTCGTTATAGCGTGAGATCAGGGCCTGAAGCGCTTCATCTTCCTGATAAAACTGCTCCGCTTTTTTCATTTCCTTGTAGCGCTCATCCTCGCTGAGCGCGTGACCGAGCTGTTCGGCCAGTTCGAATACGGACATCAGAGTACCGCCTTTCCATATAGAGCATAGGGGTCCGCGCGTTCAATATGCACGGGAAATACCTTTCCCGCCAGCGCAGGGCTGCCCTCGAAAAATACAATTTTGTTGCCTTCGGTCCTTCCGGAGAGAACGGCTTTGTTTTCCGGGCTCGGACCTTCGCACAGTACGAGAGGTTCGGTCCCGACCATCGCTTCGTTCAGTTCCAGCGAGATCTCGTTCTGAACGGCCAGAAGTCTCCGGAACCGCTCGCCTTTCACCTCGTCGCTCACCTGGTTTTCCATAGAGGCTGCAGGCGTCCCCACCCGGGGTGAATAGATGAATGCGTACAGCATATCGAACCGGATCTTTTTCAGAGCCTGCAGGGTGGATTCAAAATCAGCCTCGGTCTCCCCGGGGAATCCCACGATGATATCGCTCGAAATCGCACAATCCGGGATCTTTTCCCGGATATAGTTCACGATATGCATGTACCGTTCCATATCGTAGTGCCTGTTCATGGCCTTGAGAATGGCGTCGCTTCCGCTCTGCATGGGCAGATGGAACTGATTGCAGATCTTCGGATTTCGGGCCATCACGTCGATCAGTTTGTCCGAAGCGTCTTTCGGATGACTCGTCATGAAACGGAGTCTGAAATCACCCTCGAGCTTGGCGGCACATTCCAGAAGATCCGCGAAATCACAGGAAAGGTGATCCGTCCGTCCGTATGAATTCACATTCTGACCCAGGAAAGTGATTTCCCGGTATCCTTTGCCGATCAGGTCCCTGACTTCGGACAAAATGTCCTCCGGTTCCCGGCTCCGTTCTCTCCCCCGCACGTATGGGACGATGCAGTAAGAGCAGAAGTTGTTGCAGCCGTACATGATCGAGACCCAGGCCTTGAACGGATGGTTTCTCTCGATCGGAATGCCTTCCGCCATCTCATAGGTCTCGCTGTCCAGTTCGAACAGCCGTTTGTTCCGCGTCATCTTGTTCCAGAGGAGTTCCGGGAATTTATGGATGGAAGCTGTTCCGAACACCAGATCGATATAGGGATAGCTTTTCTTGATCTGATCCACGCGGTGCTTCTGAGACACCATACAGCCGCATACCGCGATGATCATGTCTCGGTTCTTTTCTTTTTCATGCTTGTATTGACCGATCACGGACAGGGCCTTTTTCTCGGCGTGCTCCCGGATCGCACAGGTGTTGACGACGATCAGATCAGCCCCCTCGGGCGTATCCGAGATCCGGTAACCCATCTCGCGGCACATTCCGGCGATCTTTTCGCTGTCCGCCTCGTTCTGCTGGCATCCGAAAGTCCGGATGAACGCTTTTTTCTCCAGACCGGTCGTTTTTTCAAATTCAAGATTGTGGCGCAGGACTTCGGATTGGCAGGTCTTCTGCCTTTCCAGGTCCGACGGATTCAATTTGATGATATTACTCTTTTCCACTGTTTCCGCTCCCGGAAGATCTGTTGGTTGGATTTGCATGTTGACCCGTATAGCCCCTGATCCTTTTTCTTTGCCATATCACAAAAAAACCTGTCACGGCAAGGACAGCCGCGGCACTCGTCAGGATAATTGCCCATGCGGGATTGTAAGCGCTCTTTTCGCCGAAGAAATCGGAAGCCTCCGTTCGTGGGCAGTCATAGGAGCCGAACCGGACTTGAATATCGAAAGGATCCTCCTTTTCGACCTGGTCGAACTGCTCTTCGGTCCCCGCATACAGGATATGCGAGAAAAGGGGGCACTCATCAAAAACGGCGATCCCGATCTTTCGGACGGAAGCCGGTATCTCGATATGCGTCAGAGCCGTGCACCCGTAAAAAGCGCTGCTCTCGATCTTGG
>CADBRS010000169.1 GCA_902797125.1 uncultured Ruminococcus sp. | reverse complement strand
TTGTATTCTGAATACCCGATAAACGCATTGAAAATGCTGCCGATCTCAAAAATCGGGTGTCCCACGGCCAGCGTGTCCATATCGATCAGCAAGACTTCCCCGTCCTGAAGTTCGAGATTCTTGGTATGATAATCGCCGTGGACCATGTGATCATCCTGAGGAACAGCTTCGATCAGGGAAACCAGTTTTTCTCCCGCCTCTTTGGGCAGATAATCGAGCATGAATTTGGCCCAGCCGATCGCAGTCGTCCGGATATCCGGCAGCTTCCCTTTCGGGACAAGCGTGGAATGGATCTTTTTCAGCATATCCGTAAATTCCCGGACACACCAGTCCGTCTTCTCCGGCGAGGTGGCAAGAATCTTGGAAAACGACTCAGCGTTCAGCAGTTCAAATACGGATCCGTAACTGTTGCCCACTCTGACGACGTCATAGGAAATCGCCGTCGGGATCCCCAGAACCAGGGCGGTGCGGGCTACTTCCCTCTCATGCTGGATATCAGCCAGTGCATCGGCGTTATTGTAGACTTTCACGACGTTGTCCTTGTCGATCCTGTAGATCGTTCCGTTCGCGCCGCGGCCGATCTCCTCGCAGCCTTCGACAGACACGACTCTGTATGCCTTTTCGACGGTCATCATCTGCGTAAAGCCCGTCATATCCAGGATCTCATAGACACCGCTGTTGACGTTGATCACTTTCAAATCTGAATTCGTTTTTTTCAAATGGAGCAATACACGCAACCCGGCGCTGGAAATATACTCCAGCTGCTCTGCGTCGACGACGACGGGACATGCGGGATTCTTTTCCGCATAGGGCATGATTTCGTTTTCCGCATCGTGAGCATTGCTCGAATCGATTCTTCCAGACAAAACGATCGTGATTAAGTTGGATTCTGCATTTACTGATACTTCTTTCATGTCGATCTCCTACAGTATTCAATAGACAAGTTAATTATACTACAGTTGTTTCACATTTTCAACTCGCAAAAACGTTTTTCAGCCGTCCGCAAATGGAAAACAAGACGGGACGGACTGAATTGTCTCAGTCCGTCCCGGTGGTTGCTACAGCCCGTATTTGATCTTCATTCGCTCTAGTTTTTTTCCGATCGGGATCCCCACGATCAACAAAAAAACAACGTTCGAAAGCATATAGATTCCGGTCATCGGAAGCGCTGCGACCACATAGGTGAAATAACGGGACAGTTCGAACGTTCCGTCCGTCACGAGCAATGTCCAGACGTCCAGCGCCATGGAATAGAAGATGCCTGCTATCGCTCCGTAGATCAGCCACGTCCATTTATGCTTCAAAAACACTTTTGAGAGCATCGCTGCAAACAGCCCGATCAACCCCCAGGCGAGCATTTGAAAAGGTGTCCAGGGACCCTGTCCAAAATAGAAATTGGAAAGGAGCGCGCTCAAAGCGCCGCATAAGAAACCGCATTCGGCTCCCATATATGTCCCGCAAATGATCACGATTGCGGAAACGGGTTTGAAAAACGGGATAAAAATGAAAGCAAACCGTCCGAAAACGGAAATGGCGACCAAAACGGACAAGAGGACCAGTCTGTAGACGTTCATCGTTTTCTTCTCGAAAACGAGAAAGAAAGGGATCATGGATAAGATCAGCACGACGACGGCCAGCCAACCGTACATTTTTTCTTTGAATACGATGATGCCGCCCACGACCAACAGCGGGATCAGGACCAGATAGATCAGATATTTCAGCCAGTCTTTTATTGTGCGGGGCTGTTTTTCTTCGGGCCGAAGTTCTTCCGAAATTTCTTTTTTCTCTTCATCCATCAGCCAGACCACCCGCTCTCTTCAGCCTGCCAACGATCTGCTCGACCGTCACGGATTCAGGCACGAGATCCGCCGCAAGACGCGCTGCAGCTGTCGTATAGAACCGGTTCCGGGTGAAAAACGTTTCAGGCGTCCCCGGAGCGAGCAGCTCGCCGTCGAAAGCCAGCATGCACTGATCTGCGGCCTCTGCGGCAAATTCAACGTCGTGCGTGACCATGATGACCGTCAACCCGTCTTCCTTTGCCTTTTTGATCAGCAACTCTTTGAGTTGTTTCTTAAAGAATGCATCCAAGCCCTTTGTCGGTTCGTCGACGAGCAGGATTTTCGGATTACCCAAACAGATCTTGGCCAAGGCGCATTTCTGCAATTCACCGCCGGACAGATCCGCAGGATTGCGCGAAAGGATGGATTCCTCCAACCCGAACTCTTCGGAGATCTGTCTGATCTGCTGATCCTTATCCTTGCCGTTCCCCGTATCGTTCAGCATGAGTTTGAAATCATCCATAACGGTATCTTTCACGAAAACGAGAGACGGGTTTTGCGGCAACATGGATACGAATCTCCGGTGTTTGTCCCCGGAACGGTATTTGTCGATAGGCGTCCCGAACCATTTGACCTGACCCCGGTAAGGTTTGAGCAATCCTGCCATGACCAGCAGCGCCGTGGTTTTTCCGGCTCCGTTTCCACCCAAAATGGCTGTCACGGTGCCTTTCCGGATCCTGGCATCCGTCCCGGACATGATATCCTGGGAAAATCTTTCATAGCGGAACCAAACACTCTTCAGCTCCAATGCGAACTCCTCGGAGAGAGTGCGACTATCTGCCGCACGATCAGACGGGATCAGGCGCTGTTTGTCGATTTCTTCGGACAGCCACTGTCTCCCTTCGCGGACGGAAACGGGATAGTTCGAGTCATCCTTACCCAAAGCTGCATAGGTACGCGCCGCTGCGGGAAAACCGGCAAAAACGGGCTTGCCGGAAAGCATTTTACACACGTTTCGGGGAGAGTCGAACGCGACACAGCGTCCCTCTTCCAGCACCATGACGTAATCGACAAAATGGAATATCTCTTCCAGCCGGTGCTCGGACAGGATGATCGTGATGCCGAAATCTTTGTTCAGTTTGGAAAGAGTCCCGATAAACTGCTCGGCTGCGATCGGGTCCAGTTGTGCGGTCGGTTCATCTAAAAGAAGCACTTTCGGGCCCATCACCATAACAGAAGCCAGATTCAGCATCTGTTTTTGACCGCCGGACAGCGTGGCTGTTTTTTGATGGTACCAGGAAGAGATGCCGAAGTAATGCGCCATCTCTCCGACGCGCAGGCGGATCTCTTCGCTGGGCATACCCAGATTTTCCAATCCGAAAGCCAGTTCGTGCCACACTTCATCCGTGACGATCTGAGATTCCGGATCCTGCATGACAAAGCCGATCTCCGAGGCGGATCTTTTCTGGTCCAGACCGTCGATCTCTTCATGTGCATAAATGACTTTGCCTGTCCGCACACCGTGCGGGGTCAGTTCGGGTTTCAAAAGTTTTAAAAAGGTGGTTTTTCCGCCCCCGGAAGGACCGCACAAAAGGACGAACGAACCCTGCGGGATGGAAACAGATATCTTTTCCAGCGCTGCAACTTGAACTTGCGGATATGAAAATGTCAGATCTTGCGTCTCAAAAATGTCCAAAACAGCATATCCCCCAATTCAAAGAATGTCGGAAAGAGCGCCAGGCACCCGTAACAAACGTATCCGGTCAGGGCCTGAACCGTCAAAGAAACAGGCGGCGTGACCGGATAGAAGGAATAGGACAGCGCTCCCGTCCCCATCATCCATCCCGTCAGTCCTGTCAAAACGATCGTGTAGATCAGCAAAAACAGATCCTGGCCCGTGAATCTGAAATTGGTATAACTTTTTCTGCCTTTCAGTCCGTATCCGCGGGATCGCATCGATGCGGCTGCGCCGATCGCATGTTCCATCGACCAGGTGACCAGCGAAGAAAACTGGGCCGCTGCGGCACGGATGCCTCTTCCCTCTTCCCCGGTCGCCAGTTGGGCCCTTCGGATCTGTCTCCAGCGGTCTGCGAGCAAAGGGAAAAAGCGGAGCGCTCCGGTCAGGACCAGCGACGCCTTAGGCAATGTTTTTTGCAAAATGAACATGATCCGGTCCGTGGACATGACCGTATTCCAGACTCTGCACCAAAACAGCACCGCCGTCAGGATCACAGCCATATAGACGCCGAAAAAGACGGCTTCCAGCGTAAACGGGTTGCTGTTCACGAAGAACAGAACGGTATTGCCCCGATGCGTGATCAGAGGATTCGTCAGGATCACGGCCAATCCAAGTATGATCGACCACAAATAGTATGACCACTGCGTCCTGCCTCTTCTCAGCAGAAGGCACATCGAAAGACCCGAGATCCATCCCAGGCCGCAGATCACCGGATTGGTGGAAAACATCAAGAGGACCATACAGGAAAGCAGATGAACAGCGGCGGAAACCGGATGAAACCGCTGATAGCCCGTAGATCTCACGCTTTTGTCCATCACGAAAGATGGGGCGGGCTTTTCCGAAAAAACATCTGTTTTTTTCATAAGCCCACCCCCGTTTAATCAGTTTTCTTCTTCCGGATCCACTTCATTGACGATGACGATCAGTTTCAGGACTCGCATGCCCTGCATTTCTTTGATTTGCACGGTCAGGTTTTCGTATGTGAACGAATCCCCTTCGTGAGGATCCGCGTCAAGCATCTCGATAGCCCAGCCGCCCATCGTCGTATATTCACATTCGAAATCTTCCGGTTCAAAATCGATCTCTTCGAAGAAATCGTCTATGGACATGCTGCCGTCCACTTCATAACGGCCGTCTCCCAGATTCTGGAATTCTTTTGTCACGATGTCGTTTTCATCCCAGATATTGCCCACGAGTTCTTCCAGAATGTCCTCCATGGTCACAATACCCAGAGTACCTTCAAATTCATCTACGACCACGGCGATATGCGTATGCTTCATCCGGAGCATCTCCAGCGCGGCAGGCAGTTTCATGGCCTTGTGAACGAAAAGCGCCGGGGTCAGATTGTTCCGGATGGACTTGCCGGCATCGGATGCGTCCACGGCCATGGCACGATAGAATTGATTCAGGTGCAAGATCCCGATAATGTGATCCACATTGTCCTCAAAGACCGGGATCCGGGAATATCTGGAATTTGAAATGATCTCATGGTTCTTTTCGATCGGGTCCGAAATATCCAGCATGATCACGTTTCGTCTCGGAGTCATCACTTCATAAACCGTCGTGTCTTTGAAATCCAAAGTCGACTGCAGGATATCGCTCTGAGATTCGTCGATGACGCCTTCTTCTTCGACTGTATCGATGATAGTCGAAAGATCTTCTTCTGTGACCGTTGGATCCTCTTCCCGCTGATCTTTGCCCCACATCTTCCGCAAAAGGTTGACAAAAGCCATGACCGGGAAAGTCACAGGCAGCAGGATAAACCTCAGCACCGTGATCGGATAGGCCGAGAAGCAGGCAAATGCTTCCGGAAATCTCTTGGCCAACAATTTAGGCGTGATCTCGCCGAAAAGCAGGATGACGATCGTCATGATCAGGGTCGAAAGGATCGAGGAGACCGATTCGTTTTTGACGCTTGCCAGCATCAGAACGGTCATGACCGTAGATGCGGCAATATTTACCAGGTTGTTCCCGACCAGGATCACCGACAGCGTATGGGTGAAGTTCTCGCAGATATGCAGCGCCAGGCCTGCGGCGTGACTGCCCGATTCCTTGCGCTTTTTCAACCGGATCGGATTGGCTGAATTGAAAGCCATCTCAGCGGCCGAAAACCAGGCAGAGAGAACGACCATCACGAAAATGATGATAATATCCAGTCCGATATGCTTCATGACGCTTCACCTCCTTTGGGAGATGAAACGGGAGGAACGATATGAAATGTGACTTTTTCGATCCGCCCCTCATCCATTTCGGAAACGGTAATTTCAAGATTCCGATAGGTGAATGAATCTTCTTCCTCGATGTTGTGATCCAAAGATTCTTCGACCCAGTCGCGTATCTTTTTGGAAACGAGCTGATAATCACGGCACCGGATCTTCATTTTGGCCAGTGCCTCGCCGACCGTCAGATCCGGGTTGACTTCAAAATAGTTCCCGCCCAGTTTGACGAAATTCTGGTCGACGATATCGCTTTCATCAAAGATTTCACCGACCAGTTCTTCCAGCAGGTCCTCGATCGTGATCAGTCCGACGGTCCTGTCGTTTTCATCAAGCACGATGGCCATGGAGAAACGCTGCTCCCGCATGATCTCCATGCAATCATGAATAAAAGCGATATCCCGCACATAAAACGGGAACAGGAGCTGCTTTTTGAGCGAAACGTTCTCGTTTTTCAAATATTGACGCATAAAGGAGCGAACGGGCAAAACGCCTACGATCCGGTCCAGACTTCCGTCACAAACCGGAATCCGAGAAACTGTTGTCGATTCAATGACTTTCAATACTTCTTCGCTGGACATCCGGATATCCACGAAAATGATATCCGGTCTCATCGTCATGATCTCGGATACTTCTGTCTCTCCGAATTCAAGCGCGGACTTGAAAAGATCGGACTCTTCTTCGTTCAAAACGCCTTCTTCTTCCGCCGTGTCGGCAATATCGTACAGTTCTTCCTCCGTGATCGTCGGTTCCTCTTCGGTTTTGAACAGTTTGGTCATCCGATGAACGAAAGCATTCAGAACAACAGCAACGGGCTTCATCACTTTCATGATGACCCGAAGCCCCGGAGCAAAGGCCCGTGAGAGCGTCTCGCTCCTATCATTGGCCAACGCTTTCGGGATCATCTCACTGAAAAGGAAAAAGGCCAAGGTTGAGAACAACGTGCAAAGAACGGTAACGACCTCTTCGCTCAACGTCCCAAAATATCCTGCTTCCAGAAGTCTGGAAAACAGCAGCGTAGCGATGGCTGAACCTGCCACACTGGCCAGATTGTTCCCGATCAGAAGGGTGACAATGGCCCGATCGAAGTTATTGGATATATATAATGCGGCTTTCGCCCGCCTTTTTCCGGCATCGGCTTCAGATTTGATCCGAATTCTGTTCATCGCCGAAAAAGCACTTTCGGCGGATGAAAAATAGGCTCGAATCAACACAAGGAGCACAAAAGCCAAGACAAAAGGCCATATGATCATAGATTGCGTACTCGCAGGGTCAGGGTCCATGAATGGGGGTTCCTTCCTAAAACTTATGTAATGTCTTTTCTGACTTTATCGATTATACCATATCGGTTACGGGATATCAATTCTTTCTGCTATTTCCCAACATTCGGCTCGACTTGCCAACAACTTCTGAAAAAAATTCTTGACAAATAACTCTTCCTGTGGTATAAGTGTAAAGGATTTCACTTTACACGGGGTCGATATCATGTTTAACAAGGATTTAAACTATACCTACCTGTTGGATTTTTACGGTGAAATACTGTCCGATAAAAGACGCGAAGCCTTAACGCTCTACTATGACGAGGATTACTCGCTTTCAGAAGTCTCTGAAATCATGCAGATCTCAAGACAAGGTGCGAGAGAACTGATCAAAAAAGCAGAAGCGGATCTCCTCTTTTTCGAAGAAAAACTGGGACTCGCGGCCCGTTTTAAACAGACCAATGAACTTTTGTCGGAAATCAGAGCACAAACAGACCGGATGGAAGATCTTCCCTCAACCCTGAAAGAGCAGTTAAAGGAACTTTCCGAACTGCTGTCGGAAAACACATAGAAAGGCAGGCCCCATGGCGTTTCAAAGTTTAACCGAAAAACTCAGCAATGCTTTCAAGCACCTGAAAAATAAGGGAAAATTGACCGATATCGACGTCAAGGAAGGCATGCGTGAGATCAAACTCGCTCTCCTGGAAGCAGACGTCAGTTTTAAAGTCGTCAAAGAGTTTATCCGGACGGTTTCCGAGCGTGCTGTCGGACAGGAAGTCCTTGAATCTTTGAATCCTGCCCAGCAAGTGATCAAAATCGTAAACGAAGAGTTGACGGCCATCATGGGCGGCTCGCAATCCAAGCTTACGATCGCTTCCAAGCCTCCAACGATCATCATGATGGTCGGCTTGCAGGGCGCCGGTAAAACGACCCATGCCGGAAAACTGGCCGGCATGTACAAAAAGCAAGGCAAGCGTCCTTTGCTGGTCGCATGCGACATCTACCGTCCGGCAGCCATCAAGCAGTTGCAGGTCGTTGGCGATTCGTTGGGTATCCCCGTCTTTGAGATGGGAGACAAAGTCAACCCCGTCAAGATCGCCAAAGAAGGCATTTCTTATGCCGTCAAGAACGATTTTGATATGGTCTTCATCGATACGGCCGGTCGACTTCAGATCGACGATACGCTGATGAAGGAACTGGAAGACATCAAGGAAGCCGTTCATCCGACCGAGATACTTTTGACCGTGGACGCCATGATCGGGCAGGAATCCGTCAATGTGGCAGAGACGTTCAATGAAAGGCTGGATATCACAGGCGTGATCCTGACCAAACTGGACGGCGACACCCGAGGAGGCGCTGCCCTGTCTGTCAAATATATCACCGGAAAGCCCATCAAGTTTATCGGCACCGGTGAAAAACTCGACATGATCGAGCCGTTCTATCCGGACCGCATGGCCTCCCGCATTTTGGGCATGGGAGACGTGCTGACTCTGATCGAAAAAGCTCAGACCGCTTTCGATGAGAAAAAAGCCGCGGAATTGGAAGAAAAGCTCCGCAAATCCACCTTCACGCTGGATGATTATCTCGATCAGTTCCAGCAGCTGAAAAACATGGGAGACCTGAATCAACTGGCCGGGATGATCCCGGGTGTCAAACCCTCCCAGCTCAAAGATGCCAAGGTCGATGAAAAGCAGCTGGCTCATCAGGAGGCTATCATCCGTGCGATGACGGCCCGCGAACGTTTCAATCCCAGTATATTGAACAGTTCCAGGAAAAAACGTATCGCTCAGGGAAGCGGAACATCCGTAGAGGAAATCAACAGACTGCTCAAACAATACGACCAGATCACCAAACTGATGAAACAGTTCGGTCGCGGCGGAGGCCGGAACAATCCCTTCGGACGTATGAAAATTCCGATGTCATAAGCGTCGGTTTCAAATAAAAATCAAAAAGAAAATTTTATTGGAGGAATAAACCAATGGTAAAAATCAGATTGAAAAGATGCGGTGCCAAGAAAGCACCTGTCTATCGTGTCGTTGTCGCTGACAGCCGTTACCCCAGAGATGGCCGCTTCATTGAAGAAATCGGCTTCTACAACCCTGTTTGCGATCCCATCGAACTGAAGATCGATGCTGAAAAGGCCAAAAAGTGGCTCGACAACGGTGCTCAACCCACTGACACAGCCCGCGCTCTTCTCAAAAAATCCGGCATCATCGAGTAAGCAAGGGAGCGTCACATGGCAGATTTGAAACAAACGCTGACAGATATTGCCAAGGCAGTTGTCAATTCGCCCGAAGATGTGACCGTTACGATCGAAGAAGATGATGATTCCATCGTTTTAACATTGATGGTCGCACCTGATGATATGGGTATGGTGATCGGCCGCCACGGGAAAATCGCGAAAAACATCCGTACGATGATGAAGGCAGCAGTTGCCGGAACCGGAAAGAAAATGATTGTCGATATTCGCTGACAGGCAGACACCAAAAAGTCTCATCCGTTTCAAACGCACTCCGTTTGAACAGGAGAGACTTTTTCTTTTTTCAGCCCCGATAAGTCAGTTCCAAAGAGGCCAGATGCGTCACGTCTCCGACCGTAAAAATCTTAGACTGAACAAAATCTTCCCTGATTTTTTGGAAAAGAACCGTGGTAACTGACGTCGGCATGACACGGAATTCCTGCCAATAGACAGGCGGAGGCACCAGGCCCAGATAGGCTGTCAGCAGAGAGCCCAGACCCATGTGGCAGAAGAACGCGATATTCTTCTCTTTCAGCTGATCCCACTTTGTGCCTTCTGCGAGTGCAAACCCGCAGCCGGACCGGACAAGACCCAGTTTCGATAGAAAATCAAAGAATTGGTCCTTGATCTTCCCTGCCATTTCGGCGGCTCCTACAGCTTGATACATGGGGAGTTCGGACCAATGCAGAGGGTCCGTGATTTGATCATAATACCGGTTGAAAACTTCCGGATGAAGATCCCAAGGACATGTCCTCCTGTCTTCATCCGCCAGCCCCAGTTCCTTCAGCGGCTGTATGATCGGCCTAGGAAATTCCTGAAGCCAATCCAACGTCTCGCTGTGCAAGCCAGTTTTTTCAAGGAAAGGCTTGGCCGTCGCCTGAGCGCGCCCCAGAGGAGAACAGTAAACGTCGGTTATATTTTCTTTCAGCAGTCTCACGGACAGCAGTTCGGCCTCCTGAAAACCTCTTTCAGTCAGCGAATCATGCGCATAATCCGGATCTCCGTGCCTGATGATGAATAACTTCATGGACGATCTTCTTTCCGCCTGTCGTTTTCTTGTCTTCTTTTTTCGAAAAACAGGCTCAATAATTCCTTACACTCTTTTGCCTTGATCCCAGATGTCGTTTCAGGCTTCCAGTGCATCGGAGAGTCGGCAAAGGACCAGACCGAGCCGCATGCGCCGGCTACGGGATCCTTGATCCCGAAAACGATCCGCCCGATCCGGGCGTTCCAAAGAGCTCCCGCGCACATAGGGCACGGTTCCATCGTCACATAGAGCGTGCAGTCCGAAAGACGCCACCTTTGTAAAATCCGGCACGCCTCTTCGACGCAAAGCAATTCCGCGTGGGACACGGCATTGCGCCCGGCCTCCTTTTCGTTGTGCGCCCTCGCGACGATCTGTCCGTTTTGTACGATCACCGCTCCGACCGGGACGTCTCCCGCCTGCCCTGCCAAACGGGCTTCGGCAAGGGCTTCTTCCATAAACAGTTCATCCATACAGCATTTTTCCATATAGCAATGTTAAGATGATATTGCCTACGATCAATACAAGAAAGCAGACCGTCGGCAGATTGAAAACATGTCTCAGTGTGCGTGAAGGAGGGATCCTGTCCTCGAACGCGTCGAGAGGACCCGTCAGAGTCCATTCCATCAGATCGGGTTCTGCGACCCGTTCTTTTTTCTTCAGTCTAAATTTCCAGAACCAAATGACCGCCAAAACCAGGATTGACACGAAACCCGCGATAAACAGGATCACATTTCCCGTTACAGCCGCAGAGGGTCCCATTTGATCCTGCACATATTCCAGCAGAACGGAAACAGCATTGTTGGAGACATGGATCATGATGCCCAGCCAGACAGAACCTGTTTTGATGAAGCACCATCCCAGAATCAGCCCGGCTGCAAATGTATAGAGCAGTTGATCGAGGTTGCCGTGCATCAAGGAAAAGAAGCACGAACTGATCAAGACGGCACGGACGGATCCGAACCGTCTCAGATTGTTGCAGATGAAACCCCTGAAAAAGAATTCTTCGAAGAAACCCGGGACCAAAGCAATGACGATCATATTGAGCACCAGCCCGCCGCCCGGATTGATCTCCAAAGCGGCAGTGCCCGGAATATTTAAAAACCCGGTCAGCCAGTTGTTGAGCAAGGCAACAGAACGGACCAAAGCCAACGCGACCACGATGATCAAGGGCGTTTCGATCGGCAGTACGGGGGCCGCCCGGAAACGGCAGTACAGTTGTCCCGTGCTCGATGCGTTCCGGGTCAGAATCAGTTTCATGATCAATGCCGCCAATACCGCAGCGCCCACAGACGTAATGATCGATCCGACTGCACGTAAAACCGTCAGTTTCATCCAGATCCCGAGAACGGTCAGCGTGCTGGTGGACGACATCACAAAGAAAAAGATGAGCAAGGAAACACCTGTGGCCAGACATACTTTTCTGAATTTGCTGTCATTAGAAAAATCGGTCAGCATATGCTTTCTCCCTTGCGTAATTTTTCAAAGAAGCCGACTCAGCAAACTGAATCGGCTTCGGATCAAATTATCTGTTGATATCAGTGGCAAATGCACTTTTCTGTGTCTTTGTCAAAGATATGCATCTTTGCCGTGTTCATGGCGATCTTGATCGTTTCACCGGCGCGGCTCTGCGAATGATTCGGAACACGTGCGATCAGGCTCTGCTCTTCACCGACATGGAGATAGAGATAGATCTCAGCGCCCATCAACTCGGTCACTTCCACGTTTGCTTCCACAACAGCATCGGAATAGAGGCTGAGGTTTGCAGCATCATCATAAATGCCTTCGGGACGGAGACCGGCAATGACTTCTTTGCCGATATATTCGGCAAGATCGGGATTGGCTGCCTTTTCTTCGGGCAGTTTGACTTCGAATCCCTCGAAGCAGAAATACAAACCGTTTTCTTTCTTTTCGAGTTTGCCGGGCATGAAGTTCATCTGAGGTGTGCCGATAAAGCCGGCGACAAACAGATTGACAGGCATATCATAGAGTGTCTGAGGTGCATCGACCTGCTGGATCAGACCATCTTTCATGACCACGATACGGGTAGCCATCGTCATAGCTTCGACCTGGTCGTGCGTGACGTATACGAATGTCGTTTCGACTCTGTTGTGAAGTTTGGTCAACTCTGTTCTCATCGTTGCACGCAGCTTAGCGTCCAGGTTGGACAACGGCTCGTCAAGAAGGAAGACCTTCGGGTTACGAACGATAGCACGGCCCAGAGCGACACGCTGTTTCTGACCGCCGGACAAAGCCTTCGGTTTTCTTTCAAGCAAATGGGAGATGTCCAGGATGCGGGCAGCTTCTTCAACACGCTGTTTGATCTCAGCCTTCGGTGTTTTGCTCAGTTTCAGTGCGAATGCCATGTTTTCGAACACGGTCATGTGAGGATACAGAGCGTAGTTCTGGAACACCATGGCGATCTTACGATCCTTGGGCGCTACGTCGTTGACCAGCACGTCACCGATGTACAGTTCGCCTTCCGTGATCTCTTCCAGACCGGCGATCATACGAAGGGTCGTGGTTTTTCCGCAGCCGGAAGGGCCGACCAGAACCAGAAATTCCTTATCTTTGATCTCAAGATTGAAATCGGAGACAGCGGTTACGCCGCCGGGATACTTTTTATAGATGTGTCTAAGTGATAAACTTGCCATTTGCTTCTCCTTTGCTCGGCATGAGTCTATGATATTATTTACAATCAGTAAGAACGCGCTATTGCGCACAATGTATTTTAACAGAAAAACCGGCAAAAATAAAGAGTTTTATATGCCAAAAATCTTCACGTCATTTTGTACATATTGTACAACCTGTGCGCCGACTTTGTTAAGTGAAAATTACTTTTCGCGCTTCTGAGGCGTTTTTCCTCCGCCCTGTTTCATCGTCAGCCCGATCCTTTTCTTCTTCAGATCGACATCCAGCACCCAAACCGTCACGATGTCGCCTACGGACAGAACTTCCGATGGGTGTTTGATGAAACGGTTGGTGATCTGGGAGATATGGACCAGTCCGTCCTGGTGGACGCCTATATCCACAAAGGCTCCGAAATCGACCACGTTCCGAACGGTGCCGTGAAGCTCCATGCCTGGCTTCAGGTCTTCCAGTTCCAGCACGTCGCTCCTCAATTCGGGCGCAGGCAGACTGTCGCGGATGTCCCGGCCGGGTTTTTCGAGTTCTTCAATGATATCTTTGAGCGTGGGCTCACCAATCCCGAGTTTTTCCGCGACCTTCCCTGTTCCCGTATAGTTGACTTTCGTGGAAAGCAGTTCGATATTGCCTTCCTTCACGTCTTCTTCCGTGTAATTGAACAGTTTGAGCAGTTTCCGCGTGGCTTCGTAGGTTTCGGGATGGACGCCTGTGTTGTCCAGGATGTCCTCCGATTCGGGGACTCTCAGGAAGCCGGCACACTGCTGGTAAAGTTTATCTCCGACGCGGGGCACGTCCAGAATGGCGGCTCTCGTCTTGAAAGCCCCGTGTTCTTCACGGTATTTGACGATATTCTTCGCGGCTGTCGCATTGAAGCCTGCAACGTAGGAGAGCAATGCCCCGGACGCCGTGTTGAGGTTGACGCCCACCGCGTTGACGCAGTCTTCGACAACGCCGGACAACGTGGACGTCAGGCGGGCTTCCTTCATGTCGTGCTGATATTGACCGACTCCGATAGCTTTCGGTTCGATCTTAACCAGTTCCGCCAAAGGATCCTGAAGCCGTCTGGCGATCGATACGGCGCTTCTCTGCATGACGTCGAAATCCGGAAATTCTTCCGCAGCCAGTTTTGAAGCGGAATAAACGGATGCGCCTGCCTCGGAAACGATGATATATTTGCAGTTCGTACCCATGTCCTTCAGCAGGTTGGCCACGAGCAGTTCGCTCTCGCGGGAGGCCGTTCCGTTCCCGATAGCTACGATGTCCACATGATACTTGAGGATGAGGCGCTTCATGATCTCACGGGATTTTTCGGTCTGCTCCTGCGGCTTATGAGGATAAATGACTGCCGTATCCAGCACTTTGCCGGTCGGGTCTACGACGGCAAGTTTGCAGCCGTGACCGTAACCCGGGTCGAATCCCAGAACGACTTTTCCGTGGACAGGAGCGCCCATCAGCAGATGATGCAGATTGTCGCCGAAAACTTTCAAAGCGCCTTCGCAGGCATTGTCGAAAGTCGTCGTACGGATCTCGCGTTCGATCGCGGGCTGGATCAGCCTTTCGTAACTGTCTTCCAAGGCCTCTTCGATATGAGCGAATGCAGGGCTTTCCGCATTGGTCACGATTTTGGATTTCAAAAAGTCAAGCGGCAGCGTTTCATCCAGCCGAACGTTGACTTTCAAAAATTCTTCGCGTTCGCCCCTGTTGATCGCCAGGATCCTGTGTCCCGGGATCCGGATCAGCGGTTCGTCATATTCATAGTACTGGGCATATTCCGAATCTTCCTCTTTGGCGGCCCGGACGGAAAGGATCCCGTTGGACAGCGTCATGATGCGGATGGCCTTCCGGAACTCGGCATTGTCCGACACGTCGTCGGCGATGATGTCGTGCGCGCCCTGAATGGCTGCGGCTGCATCCGGAACGCCTTTTTCTTCGTCTACGAATTCCTGCGCCGCTTCTTCGATGCTGGGCACATATTCCGGCCGCTGTTCCATGATCAGCATGGCCAAAGGTTCCAGACCGCGTTCCCGGGCTACAGAGGCACGGGTCTTGCGGTGCGGACGGTACGGGCGATAAATATCGTCGACTTCGGTCACGGTCCTGGCGTTTTGGATGGCCTGCTCCAGTTCGGGCGTCATTTTGCCCTGCTCGGAGATCAGATTGAATACTTCTTCCTTGCGCTTTTCCAA
>CADBRS010000168.1 GCA_902797125.1 uncultured Ruminococcus sp. | reverse complement strand
TTCCCGGATTCCGATACCGGACCTGTTAGATACAGCAGAAGTTTCCAGGCCAAGTTGATTCAGTCCGACAACGGTTTGAAGGAAAGATATTCTACAGTCAAAAACGAATTGCTCGCTTACGGTGCAACTTATCGCATGAGTTGGACGAACGAATCCTTCCGAGTCAGCAGGGCATATTGCGCACGTTTCGCTATCCGCGGCAGAACGCTGTCCCTGTTCCTGAGTCTGGATCCTAAAGAATTCGAAGAATCCAAGTTCTTCTTCAATGATTTCAGCGATGTGAAGAAATATGCCGGAACACCTATGCGTATCAAGATCCGTTCGGATCGTGGTGCTAAGTGGGCATGTGAACTGATCGCCATCATGATGGAGAATCTCGGACGTGAGAGAGAAGAAGATCCGAAGGTCGTTGATTTCCGCGTTCCTTATGAACCGGATTATCCGCTGATCCGTCGCGATCTGATCCGTATCATCGGCGGTGCTCCCGAGGAAAGAAAGAGAGTCGAAGAAGAAGTTGCAGCTTTCGTTGAACCGAACCTGAGCAAGAGCTTCCTGGCTAAACTGATCCAGGCCGACGATGAGACCAAACAGCGCTACTCGATCCTGAAGAACGAGATCCTGTCCTACGGTGCAACCAACAGACTCAGCTGGTCTTCAGACAACTTCCGTGTCAGCAGACCGTATTGCGCAAGATTTACCATCGGCGGCAAGACGCTGTCCATCTATCTGGCTTTGAATCCTGAGGACTATAAGGATACGAAGTATTTCTTCGAGGATTCTTCAGAAGTCAAGAAGTATGAAGGCACGCCTTTCCGCATGAAGATCCGCTCCGACCGCGGTGTGAAGTGGGCTATCGAGCTGATCGCAGACATGATGGCAAAACTCGGTCGCGAGAAAGTCAGCGAAGAGATGGAAATGGTGGATTATGCTCCTGAATACGAAGAGCAGGATCCGTTGATCTTCAGAAGATGGATCAAACGCGTTGGTCCGAACGCAGAACTCTACATCAATCCGAACGGAGAATTCGTGGACAACGACTTCGACGGCGAAGATGATGAAGACGAAGACGACGACGAAGATTGATATTTATTCCGCATATTTTGCGGGAATCCATGCAAGGGACCCTGATGTATTTTCGGGTCCCTTTTCTTGAACAACAGAGGAAGGCAGAAAAGAGTCGTGACCGCGAGAAACAGTATCAAAATGTTTGGTGACAGACAACTGAATAAAGATTTGGTCCGGTTGGCTCTGCCGATCGCATTCCAGTATCTGATGCTGGCCTTGGTTGCCGTGGCCGACGCGTTCATGCTCGGCGTCATTGACGCGGACAAAATGTCTGCCGTCTCACTGGCCACGCAGTATCAGTTCATCGAGAATATGATCCTGTCTTCCGCCATTTCAGCTTTCTCTATCCTGGGTGCTCAGTATTGGGGCAAAAAGGACAGAAAAACTTTTGACGAAGTGTTCGCCATCGGGATGAGGATCAGCGGGATCGTATGCATCTTGTTTTTCGCCGGATGCTTCTTCTTTCCGAGACCTTTGATGTTCCTTTTCACCAATGAGACGACTCTGATCGACATCGGGGAAGGTTACCTCAAGATCGCGTCTTTTTCCTATCTCCTGACAGGCATTTCGCAATGCTATCTGAGTCTGATGAAGGTGACGGAGCATGCGTCTCCGGTCGCAGGGATCAGCACAACGACCGTCCTTTTGAATATCCTTTTGAACGGCATTCTGATTTTCGGTTGGTTCGGAGTACCCGCAATGGAAGAACGCGGGGCTGCCACCGCTACGCTGATATCCCGCATTGTCGAATTGATCCTCTGTCTGATCGTTTTGTCCAAGAAATCCTTTTACAGGCCTTCGATCAGGGCACTGTTCAGATTCGTGCCCAGACTGGAAAAGGATTATTACAGATGTTTTCTGCCCTTGGTTGGCGCCAGCTTACTTTGGGGAATCGGATTTACATCCTATTCTTCCTTTATGGGACATTTGGGACTGGATGTGGCTGCAGCCAATTCAGTTACCGCGGTCGTGCGCGATCTGGTGTGCTGTCTCTGCAACGGTCTGGCAGCCGGAGGAGGCGTCATCATCGGATTCTCATTGGGCAGAGGGGAACTGGATCTTGGGAAAACTCAGGGTATACGGATCGCCAAAATGGCGTTCTTCTGCGGCTTTTTGTCGACTTTGATCATGCTGATCTTCACGCCTGCGCTGATGGCGTTCGTCAAATTGTCTGACGAAGGCAGAAAGTATCTGCTGTGGTTCATGCTGGTCATGGCATTCTATATGATCGGGCGAGCTGTGAACACGGTCGTCATCAACGGCATTTTTTCGGCCGGCGGAGATACGATTTTCGATGTGATCAGTCTGACCGTGACGATGTGGGGGATCGCGATCCCTCTGGCTGTCCTGGGGACATATATATTTCATTGGTCACCCGTGATCGTTTATGCCTGTACCTGCATCGACGAGGTGGGCAAGATCCCATGGGTCATGTACCATTTCAGAAAATACAAATGGGTCAAAGATCTCACTCGGGAAAGAGTGCTGACCGATACCGGCGAGAGCGTGATCGCTGAGTGAAGAAGTTCATCCGAAGGAGTGACGGGATCGATCCCGTCGAAACCAGTTCATGGAAAAAGATTATCTAATCGATCATATCATCCGGGGGATGTCATCCGAAGAAAAAGCGGCACAGCTGATCATGCCCGCATTCCGGCAATATACGGACGGAGAGGGAATTCG
>CADBRS010000167.1 GCA_902797125.1 uncultured Ruminococcus sp. | reverse complement strand
TTACTACATCCTCGACACCGGGAACGTGTATTGCGAAAGTGCGCAATCGGAAACGCCTCTCTCAGATGAGGAGACTGCGCTATTTCTGGCTTACAAATTCGCTTTCATGTATGCTTGTTCACTCGGTGGGAGCAAATACATCGACCTCAATGAAAACAATGATTTCGCAGTTGCCATCAAAGAAAACGGACTGATCCGATATCTGGAAAAAGAAGAAGCCCGTGATTTTGTTTTGAGCCATACGATCAAGTATGAAGGTCACCAGTGGGACGGGGAATACCTATACTTGCAAGACGTCAACATGCCAGACGCAGACTATGGGCCCATCCGATATGAATTTGCGATCTGCGAAAGCAAAGATGCCGATCTTCCCGAACCGATCTATTGGTTCAAATTTCATGAGGGCGGTCTGATCACATATCACGGGTCGCCCAAATTTGAAATGACATATGCAAAGAATCCGCGAACCGTCCAGGGTCTCGTCGTGCCGAATTTGACGGCCGTTTTCATCAAAACATTCGATCAGTAATTGAAAAGGAAAAGGGGACTGTGAAGCCTTTTGGCAAAACAGTCCCTGTTTTGTCATATGATATTTGAAATGATCATGACACGTCCGGATCAGCTTCCGCCGTTGCGGACTCCGCAGCCTCATCTTCTTCGACTTCCGGAAGATCCGGTTGAGGAGCCTGAGTCTTTTCCAGCTTCAAACACGGAGCGGGCAAAGCCTCCTGCGCATCGAAGAGAAGCGCGAACCCTGAAGCCGTTTCGTCTTCGGACAATGGCTCAAAACCGAGCTGAGCGAGCTGCTCAGCAAGATCCCCGATCAGCGGCCGGACGGCCGTTATTTTTTTGTCGGAGAGCGCCAGTCTCATCTGACGGATATCCTCGAAATCCGGCAAGCCTTTTGCATTCATCTTCACGGACACGAAATAGGTTTCACTGTCCGAAACGTCCGTGTTTTGCGCGTATCCCGGGAAGAAGACGGTCAGGCGGTCCAGACCGGGCACAAAATGGATCTGCATATCCCGGATGACCAGTTCCATCGACGCGCGGAAGGCGCCCAGGAACATGCTGTAGGACTCGGACAACGCGTCTGTGTCCGTCCCGTTCAAAGGGATCAGGATGTGCGCGTCTTCATGCCCTCGTCCGAAACGTTTCGTCAGGGCAAGGACTCCCGAAACGGCCCCTCTCAGGAAAGGATCCGATCCGGTCAGGACGCAAGACGTCTCATCCGGCAAAACGAGTTCGGGCAGCTCGCCGGAAATAGCCGGTACGGTCACTGCATGGCCGGTTTTTCCGAACAGGTTCCGGACGACCGTCATGGGCAGATCGAGGCAGCCTTCCTCGAACAGATCCGTGATCTTGCCGGAACCGTTGAAAGTCCCGATCCATAACCCCCGGATGCCTGCCTGTTCCAATTGTTTCAAAAATATATCGCACTTCTTGGCGGGCAGGGTCAGCAGGAAGCAGTCCCGCTGGGGAGTGGCGAAACAGTTGAGGAAATCATCCATTTTCAGGAAATGACACTCCAACCCCCGGCTGTTTTCGCAAATATCGATCACGGCGTCCAGGCTTTGTCCGCCGGAACTCAGATACCGGCTGTATTTGTCCAGCACGCCTTTGCCGTATGAAGAGACCGTCCGATAGAGATCGTTTGCGGACATGCCTTCTCCCGGCCACAGGCATACCAGTCTGTGGCCCGCGCGGATCGCAGGACCCCTGTAGGCAGGATCCGGCGAAACTTTGTCGAGCAGATAGTCCGTTTCGGGGATCTCGAAGGTCTGATCGATCCGGGCTCTGACGGGCATCGCGGGATGCACGTCCTTTGCATGGATCGAGGTGAGTACGACGGGACCCTGTTTCCGTTTGATATTGCTGCCTACGCTCAAAATCAGCTTCTCGCTGACGATCGACAGATCGTAGAGAGAGCGGGGAACCTGCGAATAGACTCCGAAAACGGTCTTGGTGGCATTGACCAGACTCTTTTGGGATTTGACGGTTTCCTCGTCCTGCGTCTGCATCTCGCGGACGCAGATCCACTGATCGGACACGCGGTTTTGGGCCATCCACAAATCCAGGAGTTTCAGGTCCTCGACGGTCGGATTCTGGCCGGACAGATTATGGTAGCTGTCCCGCACCCGCGTAAAATCCTCGACCGTCATGGAAAGATCCATGACCTCTTTCAGATGATTCAGATGCGCTTCGTCGGACTGGCCGAAATCCCGGACTCTGCGGATCAGCCGTTCCTTTGTTGCATTCATATCAAAACAAAACTCCTTCCATCGTTTCTCCCGTATGGCTCATCAGCCGGACCTTGCGGGTCTTGGCCCTCAGATCCTCGTCCGTTCTGACCCGGACTTCGATAAAATTGTCTGTATGACCGGTCGCAAATCCGTTCTCACAGGTCTCGAACAGCACGTCCACCGTCTGTCCAATAAAACCTTCCAGCAGAGCCTCCACGATCCCGGACTGCCAATTGGCCAGTTCGAGCGCGCGTGCACGTCGCAAGGCGACCGGGACCTGATCCCTGTAGGCCGCCGCTTTGGTCATTTTGCGCTGCGAATAGGGAAAGATGTGGATATGAAGGAAAGGATTGCGGCGCACGAAATCCAGGGTATCCCGGAAATCTTCGTCGCTTTCTCCCGGAAAACCGGTGATGATATCCGTCGTGAAGAGCACGCCGGGGAGAGCCTCACGGACTCTTTGCATCGCCTCTTCCGCCTGAGATACCGTATAGAACCTGTGCATCCGGCTCAGCACGGAATCCGAGCCGCTCTGCATCGAAAGATGAAAATGTCTTGCAATATGTCTCATTTGAGACAGTATTTTTACAAACTCAGGCGTCATCGTCCGGGGATCGAGCGATCCCAGACGGATCCGCCCGACGCCTTCCACACTGTCCGCCATCCGGAGCAGTTTCCCGAGATCCATGTCTTCAAGATCCTGTCCGTACGATCCTGTCTCGATGCCGGTCAGCACGACCTCGGGGACGCCCTGACTCGAGAGCGAGCGGATCTCGTCCAGCACGTCCGTTGGATCTTTGGACCGGACATGGCCCCGGGCATAGGGGATCGCGCAATAGGTACAGTAGTGGTTGCACCCGTCCTCGATCTTGATGTAGGCGCGGGTCCTGTCGAAGGACCGGATCTGCATTTTTTCAAACGGTGCGCGGGTCAGCTCGGGGACCGAGACGACGGTCTCGCCTTTGCAGGCTTTCTGGTCTCTCCGGCTTTTCAGGAACTGCACGACGTCCAGCTTCGCCCTGTTCCCGCAAACGAAATCCACGCCTTCGATCGAGGCGACGGACTCCTGCTGTGTCTGGGACAGACACCCGGTCACGATCAGGAAGGAGCCGGGATGCTCGCCACGGACGCGCCGGATCAGCTGTCTGGCCTTCCGGTCGGATTCGCCGGTCACGGTGCACGTGTTGATGATATAGGCGTCGGCAGGGGTCTCATCCGTGATCTTATCAAATTGTTCTTTTTCCAGAGCCTCGGCGATCGCTTCAGACTCATATTGATTGACTTTGCAGCCCAGCGTATAGATTTTGAAGGTCACGGGACGCTCCTTGGTTTGTCAAAATGTTGAAGGATCCAGAATAAAGACGAAACGGGATCCTTTCGTGAAGAGCAGGATGCGGTCGCCACACGGGATCGCACGGTCTGAGTAAATGTTGAGCATGACCGTCCGTCCCTCATAGCGTATGAGAGTATAGACTTCGTTCGTGTCTTTGTTCTGCAATACAGCGGCCTCGATGCCTCCGTTGCCGCCTCCGGAGATGACGGAGATGACCCTGTATCCTTCCGGAACACCCTCCATGAACGATGCCTCGTTGAGTCCGGTCACGCCGTCCGGCAGTTCGATCCGGTATTTTTGGAAAGTCGGCAGATTTTGGAAATTTGTCGAGTAGGACCGTGCGAACGTGTACGCCGTCGGATTCAACCCGTCGAACCAGAAATTATTGGCAGCCAGACTTTGCTTAAAACCTTTGAGATCCCAGCAACCTGACAAATAGTCACCGGTCTGCGTGTTGAAAGAACTGCAGCTGATCGGAGAACCGGACGGTTTCAGAGCCCAGACCGTATGTGAATTCCGATCCAATGCCAGATTGTTATAGTAGTCGCGGGAGCCTTTGCACTGACCGGTCCGGATATTATAGAAGCAGAGATAAGTCGAACTGTATTCAGTTTTTCCGAGGACAATCAGCATGTCTCCGTCCAAAGCCACTTCAAGGATCGACTGGATCCCGTATTCCTGTGGCATTCGGACCACTTGAGAGACTTCAAAGGTCTTCAGATCATATAAGGTGATCCCGTCCGGATAATCGGATTCACCGACTGCCAACAAGACTCCATTCGCACTGATGGACTTGGCTTTGGTTTGGATCGTCTGGACAACGCTGACGTCATGGGGATTTAGGATCACGATCTCGTCTTCCTTGAGAAGAACGATCCGGTCTGTCACCGGGTCATAATCGGCGGCGGTGATCGATTTGCCTTTTCCGTAAATCTGGACCTGACTGCCTACCTTCGGTTGAATTTCGGAGGCAATGGACGTGAACAGGGCATCGTAGGCGTCATACACAGCCTGATTGCGGGCCACATAAGCCCCATCGGTCTCATAGAGTTCTGCAAACGGAAAATCGGGCCAGCCGTATTGGATCTTCTTGGCATAAAACATATCCTGGAACTGAGA
>CADBRS010000166.1 GCA_902797125.1 uncultured Ruminococcus sp. | reverse complement strand
TATGCCCGGGCCAGGGAAATGCGCTGCTTCTGACCACCGGAAAGCGTCACGCCGCGTTCCCCGATCATCGTTTCATACTTGTCAGGGAAATCCTGAATATTTTCATCGACGTCTGCGAAGACGGCAGCCTTTTCGATGTCTTCCTGACTCATATGGATGTCCGAGAACGAGATATTCTGGCTGACCTTGTTCGAAAACAGGAAATTATCCTGCGGTACATAGGCAATGGCGGCTCGCAACGACCGGAGGTCGCAGGACATGATATCCGTGCCGTCTATGAAGACAGTGCCCGGCTCGATGTTGTAAAGCCGCATCAGAATGTTGACGAGCGTCGTCTTTCCGGAACCGATCCGGCCCACCACGCCTACGGTCTCGCCCGGATGGATCGTGAGAGAGACGTCAGACAGGACGGGTTTGCCTTCATGCCCCGGGTAGGCGAAAGAGAAGTGATTGAATGTGATCTCGCCCGAAACGTGTTCGAGCACGACGCTATCCGCGGGAGAGGAGACTTCCTCTTCCTGGTCCAGAAAAGCGGATATGCGTTTCAAAGAGGTTTTGGAACGGGAATGCATCATGATGATGGAGCCCAAAGCGATCAAAGGCCAGATGAGCGTATCAAAGAGGCCTGTGAACGTAATGAGCTGACCCGCGTCCAGTTCGACCGTGTGGCCTAAGAGGACGATCGGGTTTCCTGAAACGAAAGAATAGACGAACCATGAGCCGAATCCGAGGATAAAGGCCATTATGGCCGCGATCAAAAGTTCAATGACGTTGTCGAAAAGGATGTCGACTTTCGCCACGTCCAGATTCGTGTCCCTGGATTTTTTCGCTTCCTTGGCAAAAGCATGGATCTCGCTGGTCTCCTTGACGAAGGCCTTGATGACGCGGATCCCTGTGAAGTTCTCCTGAGAGAAATCATAGAGTCTGTCGAACTGTGTCTGCCGGGCCTCCCATTTGATGGCCATGTATTTTTCGACCAAGGCGCCCCAAATGATGATCAGGATCATGGGAAACGCCGCAAACAGCGTGAGTACCCAGTCAAGCCGGATCATCTGGATGATGACCATGATGCCCAGAAAAGAGGAATCTACGATCTGGACCGTTCCAAATCCGGTATATTCTTCGATGGTTTCCAGGTCTGTCGTGAACCATGACATGATGGAACCGACTTTTGTTTCATGATAGTAGCGCTGAGACAGGCGTTCGCTTTTTTGGAACATGTCTCTGCGCAAACCTGCCTCGATGCGCTGAGAAGCATTGAAGAGCGTGAAACGCCATAGCATGCGTCCCACGAACATGATGCCCGCGATCAGGAGGATGTACAGACAGATTTCGTAGATGCGGTTCGTGTCAATCGGCCCGTCCTTGACGTTGAGCAGATTGACGATCTCACCGAGATATTGTGGTGTTTTGAGTTGTGCCAGATCGATGACGACCAGCGCCAAAATGCCAAGCAGGTACATCCACAAGTATCGTACATAATATTTGTTTAAATGTTTACCGAGTAGCAAAGTGCGCCTCCGAATAGATTAACAAGAATGATTCTGATCGTCGTCGGATGTGAAGGATGTGAATCAGCCGCCAATTTCAATCAGTGCGTCGCTGATGGCCTTGACGTTTTCGAGATTCGTCAAAGTCGGCAGTTCGCACCCTGGCATGAACATGGCGCGAGCGCGCCCGATGGAATCCGCCGCTTTGATGATCGCGGCTTTGGTATGTTCCGGTGATGCTGAGTACACATCGTCGACGGGATCGATGTTGCCGTTCAGAACGACACGGCCCTGTGCTGCCTCCAAAGCCTTTGCAAAGGAGACGGCGTGGTCGATGTCCAGTATCTGAGCGCCACAGGTTGAAGAATAAGGAATGATTTTGGTTGTGTCGCCGCACATGTGCAGTCTGCTGCCCAGACCCAGTTTGCTCATTTCACCGAAGATCTTCTGGTGACGGGGCAGGATGAGGGTTTTGTACTGCTCAGGTGAGAAGAGGGAAGCCACGGGATCGGCTACATAGAGGTAGGAAGCCCCTGCTGCGGCCAGTTCGCGGATGAGATCGATCTCGGTCTCGACCGCGATGTCCATGAGTTCCTCGCTGGCTTCTGGTTCGGTCAGAGCATCGACTAAAAAGTCCTGGACGCCCCGCGTATTGCCCGCGATCGTGGCAGGTCCCGTAACCAGAGTCATGGTGTAGATATCATCGCACTTGGATGCGGCATAAGCGGTCGCATCCACCAGATCATAAAGCCGTTTCGTGTCTTTGACACGCGGAGCTTTCAGTTTGGAAACGTCCTCGATGTCGTCCAGTGCCGGGCTGGCCACAGACGGCAGCTTTTCGGGGAAGTAATTGATCTTAGATCCCAAAGTTTCGGCTGTGCGGACCAGATCCGATGCGATCTGGATGAAGTCCAGACGGCAGTCTTTAGCGCAGGCGATCGCGCTGTCTGCCATGGCGTGAGGATTTTTGCAATACTCCTCGACGGTGATTTTCGTATATTGGGTGACCACGCTACCGATGATGGTTAAGTTCGGACGGCGGTCGGTCCGTTCGCCTTTCAAATAGGCGTCAAGTCTCTGTTTGCTGTTCATAAGTGGCCTCCTTTGGGGGTTCTGAAGAATTGTTTTTGTGGAATCGATGGCCGACCTTGGATATGAGGATGCCTCCGAAGATCAGAGCGCAGCCCAAGTATCCCATCCAGCCCAGATTTTCATGAAGAAAGATCAAGCCGCCCAATGTTGCCCACACGGATTCCGTGCACATGATGATGCTGGCCAGATCCGGAGAAGTCAGCCTTTGTCCCATGACCTGCCCGGTATAGGCGATGCTTCCGGACATGATCCCGCAGAAGAGAAGAGGCGCCAGGTTGTCCCGGAGCGTTTGCCCGGATATCTCAATGTTGCGTTCAAAGATCAGGGCAGCGGGGAATGACAGGATGACGACGGCGGCAAATTGGGCAAAAGTGAATGAAAAAGACGGCAGATTGAAAGCCTTCCGGTCGATCAGAATGATCTGGATGGCAAAGAATATGGCGCTCAGGAAAACCAGAACGTCTCCCCATTCGAAGCTGAAATCCGTCCGGTTGGAAAGACAGATGAGAAACAATCCGGCCACACCGGCGGTTCCTGCAATGATGGACAGAACAGTGATTTTTTCTTTAAAAATGATCGCGCAAAAAATCGGAACCAGGATCATGTAAAGACCGGTCAGAAAGCCGGCTTTGCCGGAATTCCGCGAGAGCAGGATGCCGTACATCTGGAGTGTGCTCGCGATGAACAGGACAATACCCGTTAACCCGCCCCAGATCAGGGTTTTTCTGAAAACAACCTTATCTTTCAGTACCTTTCTGTCGAAAAATAGAATGAAAGGAACAAGGCAAATGCACGAGATCAGAAAGCGGATGGCATTGAACCAAAAAGAACCGAGGTCGCTGCCTACCTGAAAGACGAAAGCCACTCCCCAGATGACAGCTGAGCCTGTCAGGATGACAATTCCCAGAGCCGAATCTTTTTTCTGCATGTCAGATACCTCGAAGCCAAAAAAAACATAACCAAGGTATTTTACCATGCGGGCGCGCAAAAAGCAAGATTATTATTAAGAATACCCAATATTAAAAAGTGATTGCATTCGAGACAAAAATATGATAGAGTATGGGTAGAACAAAAAGTGTTGACTGGGAGGTCATCATGCGGAGATTTATCACCATTATGTGCCTGATCTTAGGATGTGTCATGCTGTGGAGCTGCGGAAATGCAACTGTTCCCGGCGAAGAGACGAAATCCGGCGACAGTCAGGCCAGCGAGACCGGGTCGGATGCAACAGAGACGAATGAAGATGACGGCATTCCGCTTTTGAATGCAGACGGATCATTTGCTTTTCAGCCTGTTCGGTCTGATTCCAGCAGCGACAACGTCACAAGCGCGGTCGTCCGGATCTGCCAGACGATCCGTGAAAAATATTCGGTCAAGACATGCAATCCCAAGACCGATTTCGTAGAGCGAGGGAAAGAAGTGCCGAGCGGAGCCGGTGAATTGCTGATCGGCTCGACCAACCGTCAGCTCAGCATCGATCTCAACGCGACCCTCAAGGAAAACGAATATGCCATCATCTATAAGGACGGCGCGATCCTGATCGCAGGATCCGGCGAAAGAGCCTTGACCACGGCGATTAACGTTTTCATCACGGACGTGCTGGGCAGCGGGAAAAAGACAATATCCGAAAATCTGGAAATCAGAGGGGTGTATCAATTGGTGGACTTGCTGAAAGAAGAGAATGATATTTTACCTTGCGCCAGATATCAGGCCAAGGAGTTGTTCCAGATCGATGCCAAAGGCGGGACCGAAGGCGTCGTACTGGCCACACTGCAGGGACTTGTCGCCAATCTTGGCAGCCAGCAGATCATCCAGAAATCGGGCGGCTACAACAATTTCCAGCCTTTCATCAAAGAGCAGGGCGTCGAGGTTTCTACCAGCGACGCGAACGGCAAAACATGGACGACTGCCTCGCTTCTTGCGTTCTTTGCCCCCAAACTGGAAGGGTATATCCTTTGTGATTCAGAGCAGAGCAGCGAGTCGGTCGCGGTGGCGATCAGTCTGTCCGGATTGTTCAATGCCGTTGCGGTTCCCGCTCTCCATAGACAGTGGGCCGAAGACGCAGGCCTGACCTGTGTCCTGGATGTTACAGGCAAAGGGGACTCATGGCTCCGTTCATCCGAATACTGGAACCAACTCTCGAGAGTTGTGGCAGTCGAACAGGTGTCGAGCAGCTATCCGAGACTGGTCGATTACGCAGCCATGGCAGGCGCCTATATCTCCTTCTACGACGGACATGAAAAAAGTGAACATGCAGCCAAATACAAGTTTTTGAACAAGGGGGGCATCGTCCTGGGCTTCAACAACACGCTCGGT
>CADBRS010000165.1 GCA_902797125.1 uncultured Ruminococcus sp. | reverse complement strand
TTCCGTTTGAGTCACAACTATTTCAGCTTTGAGCGGCATGCGAGTCATGCCGCTCATTGGATTATGAAAGCTACATGGTAGTTGCGGGGCGGAGTAAAGGGCAAGAGGCAAAGTAGACTGGTGCCAGCGGGTATGTGAAGCGGTGAACCAGTAATGGACAGTGTGTACTCACTATTTGACAGTTTCACTGGACAGCTCCAAGCACTGTCTTGCATAATCATGTGCGTAGCAGCAGTAACATCGCAAAAAGGTCAATTTTTCCGAATCATAAACAGGGCTGTCCTCTAAGGGCAGCCCTATCTGTCATATTTGTTGATGAATTGGGTGATTATGGTTCAGTCACGGCAGGCTCGGATGTTGATGCTTTCTTGAGACACCTTGGGATGAACAGGTTCTGGATCCAGGCGGACAGACTCGCTACGGCTACTCCGACCAGCACGAGTATCGTGAAATAGCCCCATGTTCCCAAGGCATGATGGATTGGGGCAAGAGGATGATTGTCCGTCGGCGCTGACAAAAACCAGTAATTTGTTCCAGCCAGCGAATTGATCAGGACGATAATCGGAATCAGGCACAGTACGGATGCAAATCCTGGTGACAGATAGCGGAAACGGAGCGGCTCACGCTCCTTTTGCCATGTCCAGAGCGGATAGACGATCATGAGTGTGTGCCAGATGTAACTGTGAAGGGAAAAATAGGAGAGAAAGGGATACTGACCGATCCAGTTGGGAAAGAGCAGCGTCACCAGCCCAGCGGGCAGCATGACCGCACAGATGATGCATCTCAGCACTTCCCGGGCCTTACCGTTTGGAATGCAGATATACAGCGGGTACAGATAGATCACCAGGGAGCAGAACCCAATCGGGTAATAATTCGGGGTGAAGCAGCCCTGTGCGAGCAGCACGACTGTCTTCAGAATTTCCATTCCCAATGCTATCCAGGCGAAAATCCGGAGCAGTATGTTTTTTCTTTTTTCACTCGCGCGGCCGTACAGAAAGACGGCCAGCGCCGCAATGAACAGGCATAAAGAAAGAAACAGGAAGTACCGGGCCGAAAACAGGGAATATCCTGCGTTTTCCGGAAGATAGGTTTTTTCATTCCAAAAGCCACCCATATTCAAAATCTCTCCTGAAACAAGACTATCGGATCATGACATCGTCAGTGGGCTTGAGGCGCAGAACGGCCCGTACGACCACAACATGGATGAATATCGAGAACAGCAGCATGACGGAGGCGGATATCAGCCATCCCAAAGGCTGGACAGAACGTACGATATGCAGCTGTCTTCCTTCCATCAGACCAATGATGATCCTGGCAAGAAGCGAGCCTCCCGATATGCCCAGGATCAAACCGACCGCGTGCGTGAAGACAGATTCCCAAAGGACATACCCCATCGTTCCGGCAACAGAAAAGCCGTTGATCCGCATGATGACGAGAGTGCGCTTCTTACGGTAGAACTGCAGATAGATCAAATTGGTAAGCACCCCTGCTGCCATGAGTGCGGCGACACCTGCGAGCAATCCTGCGATCATATCCAGGGCAGAAGTGTAGCCTTTGTATTCCGCTTTCTTTTCCGTCGCCCGGGTAACGGTCACGGGCAGGCCTTTCAGGGCCGATTGAATGTCTTCTGGTTTCGTTTTACCGCACCGGACCCAAAAGCAGTTGCAATCCGGTTCTTCTCTGAAGACGGATTCGAATGCGCTCCTGGACAGGATCATTTGTCCGCCGATGTAGTTGTCGAAAACTCCGGCAACCGTGATGAGTTTGGTTTTCGTTTGGTCTATGTATAAGGTCAGGCGGTCCCCCGGGGCGAGTTCTGCAGTCTCTGCAGTTCGCAGATGGATATAGATCCCGGTCTCGGAGGAAGGGACAAAAGGTTCGCCGGTTGCCGGATCTGCCAGAATGAAATAGCCGTCCAGGACTTCCGGATCCACACAGATCAATTCGCCGCTGTTCATCCGGCCTCCTGCGAAAAACAGGCAGTCACGGTCTGTCAGCTCGATCCAACCGTCCGTCTTCGCTTGTCTGCTCAGCTCTGCATCCTTCAGTGCAGAACGGATCTTGTCCTGTGTCGGAGTTTCTCCTTCGCCTGCGTCCGGAGCGAAGCGGATCTTGAGATCGTAACGTTCCACATCCGTGAACTGACGGTCAATGGTACGGGCAACAGACAGCCGGATCGTAAACCCTGTTACGAGCAGTGCCATACATCCTGCAATGCCGACCACGATCACAAGGATGGGTCGCCATCCTGTCCGCAGACTCCGCAGGATCAGGCGAAAATAAGGGAAGCGTCCCGATGGATCCGTCTTAAAGGTGTTTACGCAGGATTCCGACGAACGGTCGTTCATTAGGCGAACCGCTGATTGCCGAAGCAGGTCGGCACAGGCAATCAGCACAGCCAAAGCAGCTATCAGGGACCCCACAGCCAGTACAAAAGCCGTCAGCACGAACCGAAAAACCGGGGAACCGAATCCGTATACGTAGAATCGGCCATAGATCGAGAGAAGAATGGGCTGAATGACGGAATACCCGATTGCAACTCCGACCAACATACCCGTCAGGGTCGGAATCAGTCCCGCCGCAAAATACTTGAAAGCGATCTCGTTTCCACGGAAACCCATGGCCTTGGCTGTTCCGATCCGTGTCCGGTCTTCTTTGACCATCCTGCGGATCGAGGCATAGATGACGAATGCCCCGACGATCACGAATACGGCTGCGAAAGTTGCGCCTATGGTTGCAACGTTTTCAGAGGCACTTCGAATCGCGTAGTAGGAGGTGGAACCCCATACGTCGAGGGTCAGCCACCTTCTCGTGCCGCCCAGAAAAGAGGAAAACCAGGTCAGGAATGACTCCAACAGAGTTCCATTTTCTTTGGGAACGGCTTCTCTTGACAGTTTGTCCAGCCGGTCCCGGACCTGTCCCGAAAGGGTCAGGTAGTGATCCGAGAAACGGTCCGCATCTTCTGAACCGGATATGCGTACGACCGCACGCATGCATTTGTGCTCCAGGCCTTCCATATCAAAAGCGTCCGGCATGACAAGCGCGTAACGGCTGCCAGGCACCTGCAGAGGAAGACACGCATGGTCGGCATGGTCCACGACACCGCACACAATATAATCGTGGATGGCCAAAACCTGTGTGTCTTCCAGTCGGATCGTGTCCCCGACGGAAAGCCCCAGTTCTTCAAGAACAGGAGGTTCCAAAAGGCATTCTCCGGCCGACTCAGGCATACGACCATCGCGCAGGATGACCGTATTGATCCGCTCGGTAAGAGAGACAACGTCTATTTCTGTGTTTCGGTTTCCGGATACGGTCGCGGACACATGCCATACGGGTTCAGCATCCTGCACGCCGTCGGTCGCCCGAATCCGGTCAAGATCTTCTTCAGACAACAGCGCAGGTGCAACGATCTCGATATCCCGGAATGCCGTCTGCGTCCAGAACCGGTTGCCGTTGGATTTGAGAGCGTAGGCGGTGAAACGGATACCGAGAAAAGCGGTGACGGCCAGCAGCGCGACAACGCACATCGACAGGCATGCGGCTTTCTGCTTTTGCATGTAGCGGAAAGCGGATGTCCACTGAATCGTCTTCATCTTGGTCACCATTCCAGCGCTTCCGCACCGCAGGGATCCGGGGGAAGATATATGTCGCTCACTCTTCCGCTTCTCATCACGATGACGCGATCCGCGATTCGGGTGATTTCCCGATTATGGGTCACGAGAACGAGTGATGCTTTTTTGTCAGTGCTTTCGGGATTCTCACGGATGGTACGGATCAGGATAGAAAGGACTTCCTTAGCGGATCCGAGGTCCAGCGCGGCCGTCGGTTCATCCGCCAGCAGGAGCCGGGGCCTTTTAACCAAAGCCCGCGCAATGGCGATTTTTTGCTGTTGACCGCCTGAGAGTTGTCCGGGCAGGCGGTTTGATTCGGCCTCAAGGCCTACTGACCTGAGCATATCGCGAGGCGAAAGAGGATCCGGTACCAGACTGGCGATGAGCGCCACATTTTCCAGCGCAGACAGTTCTGGCACGAGATGATAGTCCTGAAAGATGAAACCGACGTCAAGGCGGCGGTAATCCGTTCTTTCCTTTCCGGACAACTTCGTCATATCTCGTCCGAATGCTTCCAGATGTCCTTCCGTCAGTTCATCCATACAACCGATGATGTTCAGAAACGTGGATTTGCCGCTTCCGGATTCTCCGGTCACGGCAAGTATTTCGCCCGGATAGATTTCAAGGGATAAACCGTCCAGTGCCCGAACGATATCGGTCCCGGAGGAAAATGTCTTGACGGCGTCTTTAAGTCGGACGCACGGCTGAATCGGTTGTAACATCCTGTATCCTCCTTCCGGAACGGATTTCTGCACGGAATAAGTTCGTGCCTCAAAAAAGGGGGGATTGCACTTTGGCGTTCTGAACGTTCAAAGAGATATTGATATCGCTCTTTTTTTCACACGTATAGTATACCATGTCACGACGATCCCTGCAATAATTCTTGATAGATGATGTTTTTGTGAGTTTCTGCGCTCCTCGTCCATCAACCCGACGTTCACGACGATCATCGGGCTCTGCGTGGCCAACGCGTTCACGGCTCTTTCCGGATGCCTGCTCGCCGGCTACCAGAAATCGGTGGACGTCGCGTCCATCGGCGTCGGCATGGTCACGATCGCGTCCTGCTGTCCTGACGCATCTCTCAATGACGAAAACGAAAACGGGCTGTGGACCCGCCACACACAAGGGCGGGCCGGACGGCCCGTTTTCGTTTGTCCGGATCCGCAGGGGTGCGGATTGTACCTTTACAAATCCATGGAAATCCGATACAATGGGTATGAGAGTGACAGGAAAGGAGAAGGCTGCCTTGCGCATTGGAGAGAAGATTCTCGAACTGAGAACGGCCCGCGATATGTCTCAGCAGACCTTCGCCGAGGAGCTGTCCGTCTCGAGAGAACTGGTATCGAAGTGGGAAAACGGAACGAGGCGCCCGGACTACCGGACGGTCGAGAGGATCGCCGGACTGTTCGGAGTGCCTGTGGAGACCCTGGCGGACAGGACGTCGCTGTTCCAGTCAGAACTGGCGGACTGTTTTGCCGGGTTTCCGGCGGAGTCCGGGCAGAATCTTGTGGAATTGCTCAATTCGTTCCTGCGCAACCAGAGGGCGAAATGTGCGGACATTTTTCTGAAACGCTATTACTTTCAGAAGACCGTCTCCGAGATCTCGGACGAATACGGGATCGGGGAGAACCACGTCCGGAGCATACTGTCGAAGACCCGCAAGAGGTTGAAGAGTTATTTGGAGGTTCACTATGGACGATAAGGAACTATACGACGCGATCACGAACGTGGACGAAGGACTTCTGGACAGGAGTCTGGAACCACACGGAAAACGGAGACCCGGAAAATGGGTGATCCCGGTCGTGGCGGTCCTGGTCCTGATCGCGGTCTCAGCCGCCGTCGTGTTCGCGCTCTGGCGCCGGCCGGAAACGCCCGCGCCCGCCTTGCCGGAGAGTTCGACGGGCCCGGCCCGTACGGATGACCCGGGTCAGACGGTCGTCGTCGACCGGGTCTATACGGCCAGCCCCGTCGAGGCGCCGGTCCAGTGGGAATCGGAGAAAGGACTGACGCTCCTGTCGGCCGTGAACGGATCCGGGGAAATACAGACGGATCTTGCGGTACGCTACCCGGAATACATGCTTCTGTCCGCGGACGGCGTGTCCGCCGTCAGCCGGTCCGTCACCGTATCGGTCCTGTCCGGCGTGAAGATCTCCCGGACGCTGTCCGGACGGTTTTCCGAACTGACCTTCAAACCGGATTCTCAGACCGGGTTCGACACGTCCGAATTCGGCGACTTCGAGGGGACCTTCTACGATCTGGCCAACGGGGAACTGATCTGTATCGGTTACGAGGTGGCCAAGCTGGTCAACGCGGACCGGGAAGACGAGATCGAGGAGATCTTCCTGATGCTGTCGTCCCAACATATCGTCAACCAGCAGCGGACCGTATCGGACGAAGCGATCGAGCAGATGTACCGGCTGTACGCGGACAACGTCAACCAGTATGAAGGAAACTATCCGGGCTGGAGAGGCCTGTGTTCCGATTTCCCGGAAATCACGGCCGCGCATTTCGGCTGGACCGAAGAGCAGTACGGACTGCTCTATACGTACTTTCAGACCGGACATACGGATCTGGACGCCTTGTGCGCCACCCTGGGCGTGGACTACACGGCACAGATGCTGCAGAGCAGACTGGACCAGTCCCGTAACGCGGCCCTGCATGACGGAGTCGGCCAGGTCCACGTGCTGCATTTCCAGGGGGACGGCCGGTACGCTTTCGTGACGCGGATCGAAAAAAAGACCGTGAGCACCAACGTCTCCGTCCAGATGGGATACGCGCTGCTGTACGACCGGGAACAGAAGACGATGACGCTTCTGTGCGGCCCGAACGACAAATTCAGCGCATTCAACTTCCAGCGCGGGGACTGCGTTCTGGATCCCGACGCGAAGGTCGCCGGGTTCCTGGCCGCGGACACCTTTGACCGGAACCGGGGATTGGTGCATCTGTACGATTCCGAGGGAAATCACCGCATCATCGGCGAGGGCGTCGACTATCTGGACGGCTACGCGAGGAAGAACTACAATCTCTCGCTGAGCGGATCCATCCTTCTTTCCCCCTCGGGCCGGTATGCCTGCTGCCGGATCAAGTCCGATGACGAGCATCCGACCGAACGGTGGATCCTGTTCGCCTTTTCCGCTTCCGACAAGGAACTGCCGGTCGTCATCGAGGGCACGTTCGTGCGGTTCGGCCGGGACGACAGCGTCGCCATCTGCCGGGTCGACGGAGGTTATGCCTTCTATTCCACTCAGACCGGACGGGACGTCACGGAGCTGTTCGCCGGCGAAGAGGGCCTGCCGCTGGCGGCCCACGAATACTACGACCTGACCGAAACCCAGGAGGGACTCTTCCGCGTCCATATCCTGACCGGTGAAGCCGAGCTTCTGGCGCAGTCCGGGACCTACGAGGCCTATGAGACCGACCCGTCCTTCTCCTGCGTGTATCTCGTCTCCATCGCCCGGGAAACGGTCGACTGCATCCTTCTGGCCGATGGTTTGTCCGAATACACGATTTCGATCGATGCCGCGTTTCTGAACGAGGTTGGTCCCCGTGACATCGTCTCTCTGGACGGCGCGGACGGAGGCGCGACGCTCATCCTGTCCTATTTCCGCCCGGCTTCCGTCGAACTGGACGAGGAGAAACTGCTCGAAAGGATGTCGAAGATCCACAAGGAGATTGGGCTCGTGAGTTATCTGAGCGGCGGCTTCTTCAGCGGCTCCGTACTCAGATCCATCCGGTGCGGGGACGTATATCTGAACTTCCTTCGCGGCGAGGATCCGAACATCACGTCTTATCCGCTCGACACGATGGGACAGTGTCTGACGCTCCCTCTGATCCGGGAACTGGTCGCGGACGATATGCTGATCACGGAGGAGGATATCCTTGAAATCGCCCGGGAGTTTGCGGAGAAGGTTGTGGGTTACATCGACATTGACAAGGATGGGACCGTCCGGCTGGCCGCAGGTGCCGTCGAGGAACTGTTCGGAATCGAGCTCAACATAGGCGAGGCCTTCACGTGGGGCGTGTGGATCCCGTTCCAGCAGAGCTACTGGAACGACTCCGAGATGCTGGACAGACTGGCCGACATCAACGTGCGAGACGTTCTGAAAAACGATCCCGGCCTGGCTCCCGGTCTTACTGAAGAGACCCTTGCGTCGTTCATTTCGCTCGTAGCGGACAGACTGAAGCAGGCATACGCTTCGCACTATCTGGCGCAGGAAAAAGGATACAACGGCGTGCTTTATGCCGATCTTCTTCTTATGAAGGACAAGATCCGGACGTGGACGGAGGACTGGCTGGCGGAATACGACGTCGATCCGGAGACGGTAGCCGAACGCATCCGTACGGCTTCGCTTACCGGATTGTCCGGATACGTCCCGATGACCGATGAGGAAAAGCAGGCAGCCGGTATCGGCTAGCCTTTCGGCCTCTGGATTAAGCAAACACAGAACCAAAAAAACGGGGCGATCTTCGGGTCGCCCCTTGGTTTTCGAATGGGTAGACTATTTCATAAAGGGAAAAAGAGATGGAGCGAAGACTGGATGAAATCATGGATTCTATGAA
>CADBRS010000164.1 GCA_902797125.1 uncultured Ruminococcus sp. | reverse complement strand
TTCGGCGTCCGTGATATCGACGGGGCAGAACGTCCAGCCGTTGATCTCCAGCGTTTTTCTGTGGTCTTCGGTCGTATATCTGCTGCCTTCATAGTAGGTATTCGTTTCAATGATGGTCGCGTCCGGGATGCGGGATTCGAACAGCGCTTTGACCCAGGGCCTTGGGATGATGTTCGGTCCTTCCGCTTCTCCGGTATGCAGTTTCACGGCGATTTTCCCCTGAAGGACGCTGCTGACGCGGTCATAGATCCGGATCAGACCGTCCGGAGACAGATCTCTTGTGAAAAAAACGACGGATTCGGGACCGGTGCGTCGGTCAAAGGGTACATAGCGGTCTCCCCGGCTGCCGGGGACAGGCATCTTTGCGGTCATAGGACTACCTCTCTTCTTGGAGGACTGAAGGGATCACAGAAGGATCCTTCAGCCCTATTTTACACTGCTTTTTCGAAAAAAGCAATCCGGGTCCGGGACAGTTCCGCCGATCTTCCATTTTTTGGTTGGCATATACTTGCATATTTTCAAGTTTTGTTATATACTGTATACTGAAAAAGCGTGTAGACACGCAGACATTATTTGAAAATCAGGAGTCAAACCATGGGTATCATCAAAGCCACATTGCGCGCGATAGGCGGCACATTTGCTGACAGCTGGGAAGAGGTCATCGAAGCGTCCGATATGGGTGAAAACACCGTATTCACCAAAGGCACGAAAGTCAGACCCAGAGATAAAAGAAACAACAACAGAAAAGGGACCGAAGACGTTATCTCAGACGGTTCCATCATCCACGTCTACCCCAATCAGTTCATGATCTTGGTGGACGGCGGTAAGATCGTAGACTATACGGCCGAGGAAGGGTACTACGAAGTCAAGAACTCTTCCGCTCCCTCCATGTTCAACGGTCAGTTCGGAGACTCGCTCAAGGATATGTTCAACCGTATCCGTTTCGCAGGCGTTCCGTCCTACAAACAGCAGGTCTTCTATATCAACACCAAGGAGATCAAGGGCATCAAATTCGGCACCCGTACGCCGGTCAACTATTTCGACAATTTCTACAATGCAGAACTGTATATCCGGGCATTCGGAACTTATTCCGTCATCATCCGGGATCCTTTGAAGTTCTATGTCAACGTCATTGCGAACAACGCGACGCACGTGGAGATCCAGGATATCAACGAGCAGTATATGAGCGAATTCCTGGAAGCCCTCCAGACCGCCGTCAACCAGATGAGTGCGGAAGGCGTCCGTATCTCCCACGTAGTCAGCAAATCCGTAGAACTCTCCAAACATATGTCCACATGTCTGGACGAGACCTGGAGAGAACTCCGCGGTTTTGAAGTTTTGTCCGTCGGCATCGCCAGCGTTTCCTACGACGAGGAATCCAAGAAACTCATCAACCTCCGGAACCAGGGCGCTATGCTCGGCGACCCCACCGTCCGCGAAGGATATGTTCAGGGCGCTGTGGCCCGCGGTATCGAGAGTGCAGGAAGCAATTCCAACGGCGCGACTGCCGCTTTCATGGGCATGGGTATCGGGATGAACGCGTCCGGGAACTTCATGGCGACCGCTTCGGCCAACAACGCGGCTCAGATGCAACAGCAACAGCAAATGCAGCAACAGCAGGCCGCCCAGCAGGCTGCGGCAGCCAAAGATACGTGGACCTGTCCTTCCTGCGGTGCCAAGTGCACAGGCAAATTCTGCCCCGAGTGCGGTGCGAAGAAGCCTGAGCCTGACACATGGACGTGTCCTTCCTGCGGCGCCAAATGCACAGGCAAGTTCTGCCCGGAATGCGGAGCGAAGAAACCGGAAGCGTCCGGCGAATGGGTCTGCCCGCAATGCGGAACCAAAAATGCGGAAAATGCAAAATTCTGCAAGGAGTGCGGAACGAAAAAGGCTTAAGCCGACTTTGACTCGGAATTCATTCATTATAGTTTTTGAGGAGCGATTATGCCTTCAGCCGTAACATATCAATGTCCCAACTGCAGCGCGGGCCTGATTTTCAATCCGGAAAAAGATCTGTTCTGCTGCGAATTCTGTCTGTCTGAGTTTACAGAGGCGGATCTGAAAAAGACCGAAGCCGGCACCAAACTGAAAGAGGAGCACGAGCATGCCGAGTCCGAAGCGTTCTGCGAGGGGATGAAAGTATATTCCTGCCCCAGCTGCGGAGCCGAGATCTTTGCCGATGAGAATACTTCTGCCGATATCTGCTGCTACTGCAACAACCCCGTCGTTTTCGGAGGCCGGTTGACCGGTCAGCTGAAACCGCACAAGATCGTCCCGTTCTCCATCACCAAAGAGGACGCGGTCAGCCGGTTCGAGAAGTTTGCCAAAAAGCGCTGGTTCGCGCCTTGGGACTTCCGGAATGCAGAGAATCTGGAAAAAGCCAGAGGCGTTTACTATCCTTTCTGGGTGACAGACGCAGATACGGACAGCACCTACGATACCCGCGCCAGACGGATCCGCGTCTGGAGGACCGGGAACGTGGAATATACGGAGACATCCGAATTCGCGATCCACAGACAGGGCGACATCCATTTCGAGGATATCACCACGTCCGCCTATGCCGACGAGGACAAAAAATGGCTGGAAGGGATCCTGCCTTATCCGTCTGACAAGATGAGAGACTACGACGCGCCGTATCTGCAGGGCTTTTTCGCCAAGAAGCGGAACATCGAGCGCGCAGACGTCACGGACGAAGTCAAGGGCCGCATGAACAGTTATGCGACGACTTTGCTCCGCCGGACCGTCGTGGGATACAATTCGGTGGATCCGGGCAAGATCCATGTCAAAGTCAACAACTCGAACTGGGACTACACACTGCTTCCGGTCTGGGTCCTGACATATAAAGACAAGAAGGGAAAGGCATGGCGCTTTTCCATGAACGGGGAAACGGGCAAGATCTACGGAAAAATGCCGGTCGCTTTCTCCAAACTCGCCATTCTGCTCGGCGCTGTGGCACTCCCCCTCACGGCACTTCTGACCGTGCTGGGTCTGTTGTTCTTCTAAGGGGGTGGCGGTATGAAAAAACATTTCCTTTTGAAGAGTCTTTCGTGCGTCCTTTCGCTGCTTTTCATTTTCTCGTTGTTCTGCTTTTTTGCCGCAGCCGAGACCGAGACAGGCAGCTCAAACGCATCGAATCCCGCGGCATACGTCTATGTCCGGGACAAGGCCAACGTCTTCTCGGACGAACAGATCCAGAGGATCTACCAGAAGATTTTGGATGAGCGCAGCAAACTGGACAAAAAAGGCAAGAGCGTGCTGTTCTATGTCGTGACCTATCCGATGGACAACTCCTACGACAGGTATACCGGAGATGATCTGCTCTCCGAGATCGGAGCGAGCATTTCGGATGACATCATCGCTTTGGTCATCACCAAGAATCTGATCGTAGGTTCCTATACCTGGTCCGATCCGTGGTATTACGATCTTTACACATACGGCGATGCGCTGACGGCCATATCCGAAAAAGAAGTCGACCGCATCCTGGATGACGGCAAGGTCTACAACAACCTGAAATTCAGGGATGACTCGGAAGCCAAGATCGAAGGTATCGAGGCGTTTCTCGACAAGAGCGGGCAGGCCTATGCAGGCAGGCTCGGCGCACCGTTCGGCAAAGTGCTGCTGATCGCTTTCATCATCGCGCTGCTCGGTGCGGGTCTCGTGTGTCTGGGTGTCGTGCTCAAGTACAACATGAAGACCAAGCAGAATATCTATCCGCTGGAGCACTACACCAAAATGAAACTGAACGACAGCTCCGACGTCTTCAAGGGCAGTTACGTCCGCAAGCGGATCATCCAGACTTCGTCCGGAGGACGTTCGGGAGGCAGTTCCGGCGGCGCGGGCGGAGGCTCAGGCCATCGCGGAGGCAGATAAGAGATTTCTGCAACTTGTCGGACACCGTTCCGGCACCTATTACGGGAATCGGGTCTTTCCCTTAATCAGACCCAAGACCACATTTGGAGGAACGAATGAGTATCGTATCCAAAATATTCGGCACTTACAGCCAGCATCAGATCAAGAAAATCAAAAAGATCGCAGATAAAATCGACGCTTTAGGCCCGACCTACAAAAATCTCACAGACGATGAGATGCGCGGAAAAACAGATGAATTCCGCGAAAGGCTCGCCAAAGGCGAAACACTCAACGACATCCTGCCCGAAGCTTACGCACTGGTGCGGGAGGCAGATGACAGAGTTCTCAACAAGCGTCCTTTCTACGTTCAGCTCCTGGGCGGTATCATCCTGCATCAGGGACGGATCGCAGAAATGAAGACCGGTGAAGGCAAGACCCTAGTCGCCACATTGCCTGCATATCTCAACGCATTGACCGGCAAAGGCGTTCACATCGTGACCGTCAACGACTATCTGGCCAGACGTGACAGCGAGGAAATGGGCAAAGTCTACAATTTCCTGGGGCTCTCGACCGGGTTGATCGTTCAGGGTATGTCCAAAGCGGACAAGCAGCAGGCATACCGCTCGGATATCACCTACGGGACGAACAACGAGATCTGTTTCGACTACCTGAGAGACAACATGGAAGTCTGGAAAGACAACATGGTCATGCGGGGCATGCATTTCGCGATCGTGGACGAGGTCGACTCCATCCTCATCGACGAAGCCCGCAACCCCCTGATCATTTCAGGTCAGGGTCAGAAATCCACCGATCTTTACAAACAAGCCGACCGCTGTGTCCGCCATATGAAGAAGAAAGTCGTCAAGGAGCGGGACAACAAGGAATCCGACGATGATATCGAAGAAGATTATATCGTCGACGAAAAGGCCAACAACGCAGTTCTCACGCCTCACGGCGCCAGAACGGTCGAGGAATTTTTCAAGATCGACAACCTGAACGATCCCTCCCACAGCGACATCGCGCACCATATCAACCAGGCTATCCGGGCCTACGGATGCATGCACAGGGACCAGGATTACGTGGTCACCAAGGAAGGCGTCATGATCGTGGACGCGTTCACGGGCCGTATCATGCCCGGACGCCGTTATTCCAACGGTCTCCATCAGGCCATCGAGGCCAAAGAGGGCGTGGATATCCGGAAAGAGAATAACACGCTGGCCACCATTACCTTCCAGAACTATTTCCGCATGTATGAAAAACTGTCCGGCATGACGGGTACCGCCATGACCGAAGACCAGGAATTCAGAGATATTTACAACCTGGACGTCGTGGAGGTCCCGACGAACGAACCGATGATCCGTATCGATCATCCGGACCGGGTCTTCAAGACCATCGAGGCCAAATACGACGCGATCGTGGAGCAGGTCAGGGAATGTTACGACAAAGGCCAGCCCGTGCTGGTCGGTACCGTGACGATCGACCGCTCCGAAGAGCTCTCGGCCAGACTCAAAAAAGCGGGGATCCCACACAACGTGCTCAATGCCAAATATCATGAAATGGAAGCGCATATCATCGCGCAGGCCGGACGTTTCAAAGCCGTGACCATCTCGACGAACATGGCCGGCCGTGGAACGGATATCATGCTCGGAGGTAATCCGGGCTATATGGCCAAAGACAAGATGCGCGAACTGGGGTATACAGAGGATCAGATCCGCGAATGCGACGCCATGACTCCGACAGACGATCCGGAGATCCTGGACGCCCGCAAAAAATATGCCGAACTCCATGCCGAGTTCAAGGTCGAGACCGACAAAGAAGCGGACAAGGTCAGGGAAGCGGGAGGCTTGTTCATCCTGGGCACCGAGCGGCACGAATCACGCCGTATCGATAACCAGCTGCGCGGCCGTTCCGGACGTCAGGGAGACCCCGGTGAATCCAGATTCTATCTGTCTCTCCAGGACGATATGATCCGGCTGTTCGGCGGAGACAGGATCGGCAATATCGGTTTCCTGAACCATTTGCCGGACGATATGCCTCTGGACTCCAAACTGCTCTCCAATACCATCGAAAATGCACAAAAACGCCGTGAAGGCGCCAACTTCAAACGCCGTAAATACGTCCTGTCCTACGATGACGTCATGAATCAGCAAAGAAATCTGATCTACGATCAGAGAAGGTCCGTACTCAACGGCGAGGACGTCTCTCCGACCGTGAAGAAGATGATGCTCGACGTCATTTCGGAAGAAGTCGGAAACATCACGGCTGCCGAGGATCCTTCCGAATGGCATCTGGACGAATTTTCTCAAATGCTGTCCGGCATCCTGTACCGTCCAGAAGATTTCGAGGGCGGAACTCCGGACAAGGGTACGATCATGGACACCTACTGCAACAGGGCGATCGATCTCTACGACGAACAGGTCGAAAGATTTACCAAAGAGGTGTTCAACGAAGTCCAGCGTGCGATTTTGCTCCGTTCGGTCGATGAGGCCTGGATGCAGCATATCGATGACATGGACGATCTGAAAGAAATGATCGGACTTCAGTCCTATGCGCAGAGAGATCCCGTGACGGAATACCGGATCTCCGGTGCGGATCTGTTCGACGAGATGATCCGCGAGATCCGGACCAACACCGTCCGCCGCGTGCTCTCATGCCGTCCTGCGCCTAACGTCGCGCAGCGTGTGCAGGTCGCCGTCCCGATCACGGCTCAGTCCGAAGCGGACGCGCCCAAGAGAAAGCCCGGCGAACTGCTGAAGAAGGCCGCAAAGCCCTCGCTGAACGGGCCCTGCCCGTGCGGTTCGGGCAAAAAGTACAAGGTCTGCTGCGGTGCTAAAAACGCAGACGACAATACCGGAAAGAACAGTTGAATCATGGGATTCGGAATACTGACTATCGGCTATTTTACGGCCTCCGTACTGTCCTATAATCCCATGGGATTCGCTTTCCTGCTCCTCGGCTCTTTCGTGATGGCCATGGGGTTCTGGAATCTTTCCCAATATAACAGGCGCTTTTACTGGCCGCTTTTCGCCAGTCTGGGTCTGTTTGTCATCGCTATCCTGAAGACCGTGACGGGGATCCAGTCCATCGTGTCAGGAGGGGAGACTTCCACTCTGGGCACGGTCGTGGAATATATCCAGCTGGTGCTGATGATCTTTCTCCATACGGCACTTTGCCTGGCCGTCTACGATATCTCCAAAAAACTGGACGTGTATCAGGGAAAGGCCGGCGCCTGGAGAAATCTGATCGTGGGAGTTCTTTACTACGGACTCTATATCCCGTCCGTTTTGCCGGGCGTACAGATCGAAGGCTATGTGAAAGTGATGGGATTGCCCATTATTCTGCTCATGTTCGCTTTCTATCTGTCCGTGACCTGGATGACCTTTTCCTGCTACCGCCATATCGTGCCGGACGTTCCGGAAGACGGCGAAGTCAAGCCGTCCCGGTTCGCTTTCGTCAACAAGATGCGGGCTTGGAAAGCGGATCATGACAGGAGAGCCGTGGAGAGCGCTCAGCAGTATTACGAAGAAAAACTGAAAGCGCGTCAGGAAAAACAGCAGCAAAAGAACCGGAAGAAGAAATAGCAGACCGAACCTGCCGGAGGCGTTTGTATGGAAACAAATAAAACTAAACAAAAGCCAAAACGGGTCTTCGGCATCCTTTTCATGATCCTGGGGAGTTTCTTTCTCTTTAATCCGGACGTGATGGTCATCGACTTTCTGCCGGACGCCATCGGCTATATCCTGATCCTGTTCGGCATCCGTCGTCTGATCGACTTCAACGCAAAGATCGCCAAGGCGCGCAAACTTTTGTTCCGCTGTCTCCTGGTCGGAGCGCTCCAGTTGTTTTCGATCTGGCTTCTGTTCGTATTCCTTTCGGATTACGAGCGGCCTGCCATGACTTTGATCGCGACCATGCTGGTCGTGGCCGGGAACGCGCTGTTCGGGATCCTCGGATTCAAATCTCTCTTCGAGGGACTGGAAAAATTGTCTTCTCAGGCATCGGATGACGCTTTCATGCTCTCCTCCAAAAAAGAAGGGAAGCGGTCCGAAGTGGACCGGATCAAATACCTGACGTACGCATTGCTCATCACCCGCGCCGTCTTTGCGATCCTTCCGGAGATCTCATCTCTTTCGTGGGACGAGTATACCCGGGTATCCCCGCTTTTCGAGCACGTCTCCGCGATGCGTTTCCTCAGTTTTATCCCACCTCTGATCCTGGGCATCGTCTGGCTGGTGAAGTCCATCCGGTTCTGGGTCAGGACCGGCCAGGATGAACCGGTCATGGACTATATCGACAGGCGGTATCACGAAGAATTCGAACACGATGAGGGGCTTGCCGTCCATCACGCTTTCTCTTCGGGATTTGTAGCCTTTGAGATCGGCACG
>CADBRS010000163.1 GCA_902797125.1 uncultured Ruminococcus sp. | reverse complement strand
TGCTCAAGCTCAGGCGGATCAGCCGGACTCAGGATCATGCCGAAGTCCATTTCAAAGGAGACGGAACGATCAACGTCTACAAGGTGAGTAGATCACTCGAGAAAACTTAATAATCTATTATTTATTGCTATTAGCGGCCGTGGAGTGTCACGGTTTGCGGCCATGAGGGGCCTTTGGAAGAACAAACTTCCAGGGGTCTCTCTATTTTTTTGCAAAAAAACAGAAAGGAACATCAGATCATGACAGTCAAATATTTAACGGATAAAGGCTATATCGATATCGAAGTGGCAAACGAAGAAGAAGCCAAAGCAGTGGATGAAGCGAACCGTATGGAGATCGCGGAGAGAAACAGGCGCAAATATATTTACAAACAAGAATACTCTCTCAACGATCTCATCGAAAAGGGTGCAGACTTCTCCTGTGAAAGAGAAGAGGAGGAAGAGGCAAAAGCGGAAATCATCAGAGAGATGATCTCGGAATTGCCGCCTATGCGGAAGCAGATCATCGAGCTCTGTTTTTTGGAAAACAAGACCTTCCAGGAAGTCGGAAAAGAACTCGGGATCCATCGGGTCACCGTCAGCAAGGAAGTGACAAGGGCTCGGGAACAACTTTTCCAGAAATTGGTAAAAAACGGCCTTTTGGAGACGAATTTTTAAAATTTTTTCAATTTCTGCAACAAAAGTTTCATTTTTGGCCAAAAAACAGTGACATTTTGGCCTCCAGATTCACCTTTATAAGTGGAGGGTGTTGTAAAGCCGGTTCTTCAGCGCCCCTGGAAATCGAGACAAAGGCTGACCCCTGAGCGTCCAAAAATTAGATGAATGAAGAGGTCTGAACATTTCCGAAATACTCTCCGGCAGAAAGGAGTCATATGCCCAATCACGTCAAAAACTGGATCACAGCGGACTGCACTGTAGAGCAGTTCGAAAAGCTTCTCGAAGAAGTCGGCTACCGGGACCCTGAGGGTAAGTTGAGGATCGGCACGCTGGATTTCGAAAAGATCATTCCCATGCCCGAAGAGATCTTCCGCGGCAATCTGGATCTATCTTCCCGGGAGAAATACGGCGAGATGAACTGGTACGACTGGAGCGTCAAGAACTGGGGAACCAAATGGAATTCCTACGACGGACAGCAGGAAAACGAGCTCACCATCAGCTTCAGCACGGCCTGGAACGCGCCCTATCCCGTCATCCGGGAACTGTCGAGGAAATATCCGGACTACGTCTTCACCCACGCCTATGCGGACGAAGACCTCGGATACAACTTCGGCAAGGATAAGTACCAGAACGGAGAAGTCATCGATCGGGAGATCTTCCGCAACGAGAAAGAGGAAATGGATTTCGTCATGGAAGTCTGGGGGCTGGAACCCAGGGATTGCGACCTCGCACTCAATCTTTCCATGGACGGTTACGTCTATGTGGAAGGCGAGGACTATCCCGCGGTTTTGGTCAACGGCCAAATGGGACTCTTGTTGCCCAAAATGCCCGAAGCGAAAGATTTTCCCGTTGAATTGCAGGCCACGCGCTGGGACCCCGACACGTTTTCACTGGACGGCGAGAAGAAACAGGACACAGATCTCACGATCGTGACCCGTTATCTTCCCCAAAAGCCCTGTCAAGTCTTCAAAATGGGAGAATCCGCGACCTACGGAGATCTTCTGTCCGGGATCAAGCCCGAAGAGATCCTCTCCCGGGATGAGCTCGAACAGATCCAAAAGCGCGGGCAGAGTCTGGAACTGTGAAGATCAAGATCTATCAGATGAAGATCGGCACGGATACGGACAATGCAGTCTTCCGGGGCGCGTCCGAACTGATCGTGGACGGTCACGTAGACGAGACGCAATATAAGTGCGTCTTCAAAGGCTACATGAAAGCGTCCGGTCTGGACGACGTCTACGCCCGGCTGAACGAAGATCTCATCCCGCCCACCTATCAGGGACGTTCCATGTCCGTCTCGGACGTCCTGGTCGTCGAACCGGACGATCTGCCCGAATACTACGGTCTCATCCGGATCGATTGGCCCGGAGAGCGCGGGACTGAAACGCATGGTTTTACGGATCAGGAAAAGATGGACGACATGAAGCGTTTGCTGGACAGCGCAGGGATTTCCTACAAAGCGGACTACGTCCAGGACAAGCACATGAAATCCGTCCGGCCCGGCGCCTATTTCTGCGACAGCATCGGCTGGAAGGAACTGGATTTCCGTGAAAACCTTGCCGAAGAGATGGACGGCATCCGGGTCATCCGGATCGAGCCCGGTCATCCCGCCTACGAGACATGCGTGAAGCCGGACCTGCGGTCTTTGCAGAACGCGGTCTCGGATCACGGCGAGCCTTCGCTCATCGAGATCTCCTGGCCCCTGACCGAACCCAAAGGGGTGCTGGTCATCGGGAACGAGGAAGCCAAACTCATCGGGATGGAAGGGAACCGCTACATCGGTCACGAACTG
>CADBRS010000162.1 GCA_902797125.1 uncultured Ruminococcus sp. | reverse complement strand
TATTGATCTTTCACTCGAAGCCAGCTGGCTTGGCTGAATCCCATAAACTACCCTTCCGCGCTGTCGCGCATTACCTTTTTCTCTCGTTTCTGCCCTTCTGGATGGCTTTGGTCAAAAAGTCCTCGCTGTCGAAGCTGGACCCGTCCGAGGGCTGGACGCCCCGGGCCGTTTTGGTCCGTGCGGGCTGCTGTGCAGTCTTTTCAGTCTTCATGCGGGTCTTGGCCGAGCGGTCTGAGTCGATGCGCCCGCGGATCTCTTCCGGGGTCTGGAGGGCACTTTCGAACCAGCTCTTCAAGATCGCATCGGTATAGGGGAAAGATGCGTTCCCGGTCGAATTGACGTTTTCTTCGAAGGCCAGTTTGATCTGGTCCATCCCGTATTTGTATTCATTGACCCATTTTTCGAGAAAACTTTTCTCTTTTTCGGTCATGGACCGGGCACCGATCCCGTAGAGCTGACGGATCTCCTCTTCGATCCGCTTGGCTTTTTCGATCGCCAGAAGCTTTTCATGCAATGCTTCGGCGGTGTTGATCCCTTCGTCGACGAACTGGTAGGCCAGATTGCTCACCATTTTCACCGAGGTCAAAGACTTCTTCCCGGAGCCTGCTACGAACGTGACGAGCGAGAAAATATATTCATCATCCAGATTGAGATAATCTGAAAGCCCGATAATGATCGAGACCTCGTGGGCGGAAAATGATTTCTTGAGTTCCTGCTCGCAGGCCATGATCAATTGCTTTTTTTCTTCGTTTTCCTGAAGGAACTTGGTGATCTCATCCGAACTGTAGGTCGGGAAATCCGCATGGACCAGCTTGATCCTTCGTCCGTCCGGAGCAGTCATTTCATCCCCGGGGATCTCGGGCGGATCTTTGTGGCGGAAAGGCGCTTCCGCTTCCCTCTTGTCGCCCGTATTCTCTTCTTCGGAAGGTTCTGCATCGTCGACCAGATCCAGCACGCCTGCGCCCTGCCAGAAGGACTGGGCGTTCTCCATGGCGGCACGCGTCAACCCGTATTCAGAGCACACGTCGAAGGCTTCTTCGCCAGGATGGGATGCAAATATCAGCAAAGCCCGCAGCGTCTTGGCGTCTGCGCGCTTGATCGCGTCCATGGCAGACCCGGGGACGTTGATGACTTTGTCTCCGTAATTGATTTTAAACATCTGTCTTTCTTCTCCCGTTCCGGTGTGCTTGTTTTTTGAGTTTGTAATTCAGGATCATGAGCGAATCGCCCAGGTGGACGTTTTCGATGATGACGTCCGGATGGCCTTCCGGATGGAGCTCGCGGCCCGTATAGTTCCAGATGCCGCGGATCCCGCGGTCCGTCACGCGCTGCGAGATGACCTGAGCCTGATCCTTGGGACAGGTCAGGATCGCGATGTCGACGACGTGCGTGTCCATGAAATCCTCAAGCCGGGCCAAGGGCAGGATCGGGATCCCGCTGACACTCGTGCCCACTCTGTCTCCGATCCCGTCGAACAGCGCCATGACTTCCACGCCCCGCCGGACAAACAAAGTAGTCTGGACCAGGGCGCGTCCCAGGTCGCCCGAATCGATGATGACGGCACGTATGCCTTCCTTGACGCCGAGGATCTCGGCGATCTTGTGAAACAGATAGTTGACGTCATATCCGTATCCGGAATTTCCGAAATCGCCCAGCTGGTTCAGGTCGGACCGGATCTGGGAGGCGGACACGTTCATCATTTTGGAGAGTGCCGTCGAGCTGATCCGCAGTCTTCCCTGCTCGGACAGTTCCCGGAAATAGCGGAAATACCTAGGGAGACGGCGAATCGTGATCTCGGACAGATTCGTGTCCTTCGTTTTATCCAATTGATCGAAAAGCCAATCGTCTGCCATCGTTTCTCCCCATGTCTACATATCGTCTGACGCGGATGCGTTCAGATCCGTTCCGGCGCGAACACCGGTCAAAAAGTCATAATAACCTGCGGCCGCCACCATGGCGCCGTTGTCTCCGCAAAGCCCGGGACTCGGGATATGGCAGGAGACTTTTTTGTTCTTGCATAATTTGAGCACCGCCTCGCGCAGGTGCGAATTGGCGGCCACGCCGCCCGCCATGACGAAAGCATTCGCTCCGGTCTGATTCAATGCCAGCCGGATCTTCTTGGTCACCGCCGTGACGATCGCATCCAGATAGCCTCTTGCGATATCCGCGACAGGGAGTTCTTCTTCTCTTTGCGCATATCCGTTGATGATATTGAGCGCCGCCGTCTTGATCCCGCTGAAAGAAAAGTCCAGATTGTCTCCTGTGAGCGCGGGAGACGGGAAAGTAAATGCCCCCGGACGGCCTTCATAGGCGATCCGGTCCAGCGCGGCACCTCCGGGATAGGGCATGCCCATGACCCGGGCGATCTTGTCGAAAGCCTCGCC
>CADBRS010000161.1 GCA_902797125.1 uncultured Ruminococcus sp. | reverse complement strand
GTGAGATCAAGAATAATATGATTCCATCCGGGTTTGATTTTTGCAAGTGATTCGCTGACGTCCCAGTTCTTTTCCTCTTGGTCGCAGACGCCCGAAGACGTCACTTCGAACTGTCCGGACGAAAGTTCATCCAGAAAATCGACCGAACTGGCATAGAAATCGAACGTAAAGGCCGTCTGTCCGGTCACGTCCCGGGGCGTCTCGTAAACGCGCTGGATAACGATCAGCGAATTGCCGCCGGGTTCTGTGTTGTCGGCCAGAGTCCTTGTATTGAACGTATAGGAGAGTGAATTGTCTCCCTGCGTCTTTTCGTTCGGATCGAGGACCATACCGCCCCACGCGGTCTCACAGTCGTCGACCATGATCGAAGGTGTGTTTTCATCCGTCAGCGCGAGCGCACCGGTGAAAACTCCTGAGATCATCCAGACGATGAGGCCAAAACACAAAAGTTGCTTGAACCGATTACTCATGAAAAATCCTCAATACGGATAGGTGTCCACGTAGCGGACAGCCTCTTCCACACTGGCATACGGATGCTCGTCGCTGATCACGAAGAACAGATAATCCGTCTGGTCCTTTTTCTTGCCTCTCTGCATGGTGCATCTGACGCGGAAGGTCCGGATCTCTTCCGGGATCTTCCATTCAAATGGCAAAAAGTCTTTTAATTCTGTCTCAAATAAGACATTATTGTCCGAATCCAGGATCTGAACACCGAGTTTATCAAACCCGAGTCTCAGATCGTCCAGAGGCACGACAGTCCCTTGGAACACTTCGCCCGGACGGAACAGAAGCTGCTCGTAGCGCATGGAAACATGCCAAGGCTTCATGGCGTCCCGGTAGGTATAATAAGCGAATTTGGGGTTTGCGTAATAATCGACCAGACAGGTGCAGCTGATGTTCGGCCAGGGTTCGTTGAACTGCCAGACGATGCTGCCCACGTTCTGCCACTTGCGTCTGCGGTTGGCTTCCAGCGCATAGCGGATGCCTTCGCCCTGCATGAACTGGGAGATCTTGACGTATGTCTCCAGATCGTCGATCTTTCCGAAGATCGGGAAATCTCTGTATCCGGACGTATCCCACCATTCGCCGTGATGTCTCCAGACCACGTTTTCAGCGACGGTCGTCACGACGCGATTCTTCGGAGAGAGGAATGTCCGGATGGAGGACATGTTCGTCATGCCGTCCACGCCGAATTCGCTGTGCAGTTCGATCGGGGACGTGTTGTAGAGTTTATAGTGGTTGTTCTCTCCTCTGGCTCCTGCATATTTCCAAGGGCCGTGGATATCGTGGTGATCGGTCTTCGGCCTCTTGTCGTCCCGCCATCCGATCGGACCGGATGCGGATGTCGGCAGCATGAGCCTTTCCGGATCGAGTTCTTTGCAGATCTTGCGGAGCATCGCGATATTCTTGTTCGAATACTGCGCCGGGATGCCCGAAGCCTCGAAGAGTTCGTTGCCGCCCGACCAGAAAGTCAGGGAGACGTGGTTTCTCTTCTCCACCAGCGCCGCGCGCGCCGTTTTTTCGAGCAGCGCGAGAAATTCGGGACGCTCGGAAGGAATGTTGTCGATACCCGAACTGGACTGGATGAATTCCTGCCAGACCATGAGTCCGAGTTCGTCGCAGAGATCGTAAAAAGCTTCTTTTTCGATCAGTCCGCCGCCCCACTCGCGGATCAGGGTGACGTTGGCTTCCTTGGCCAGTCTCAGCATGGGTTCATACCGGGATCTGTCCACGCATCCGTACATCATGTCCAGAGGGGTCATGTTGACGCCCTTGATATAGATCCTTTTGCCGTTTACGACAGGCGTATAGGGGATGGTCTCGGGCGTCGCGCCGGCAGGCCGCTCGTATTTGAGTGTCCGCAGACCCACGCGCTGGACCTTTTCATCCGAAAGATTTCCGTTTTTGTCGAAGACTTTGACGGTCAGATCATAGAGAGGCTGTTTGCCGTATCCGTTCGGATACCAGAGTTCGGGATGCTCGACGGGAAGTCCGACCGTGACGACTCCGTCCCGGCCTTCGCCTGTGCCCTGCGATACGGGTTTTCCCTGATAGGACAAAGAGATCTCGACCCGACCTTCGCCTTCGATGTTTGTCTTGTATGTCAGTTTCTTCTGTGTATATTTGTAGGCTGTGTCCAGGATCCGGACGTCTCCGGAACACTCCAGGAGCACGTCGTTCCAGATGCCCATCCCGACCAGTCTGGTGCAGAAATCCCATTTGTAGTTGAACCGGGCTTTCTGCGTAAAGGTCCGGCTGGTATAGCCGATCTGACCCATCTCGTCCGGAGCGCTTTCCAGGATCACTTTGAGCTGGTTTTCTTTGCCCTCGAACCAGGCGAGATCCGTGATGTCCAACACCAGCGGCTCGTACATGCCTTCATGGTCTGCCATGTGCTGATTGTTGAAATAGACGCGGGCCTTGTAATCGATGCCTTTGAACACGATCCTGAGCTTTTTGCCTTTGTATTCATCCGGGATGATGAAACGCGAATTGTAGACCCACCAGCGGTCCTTGACCCATTCGCAGCTCAGCGAATTCATCTCGTAATACGGATCCTGAATGAGCCCGGCACGGAGCAGATCCGCATAGATGCTGCCCGGGACGGTCGCGTCGATCACGCCGGTGACGCCCTGATGGATATGGCCCGTTTCCATGGAGCCGGACTGAATGGGCGTATAAGGCCAGAAGCCGGCCAGTTTCCAGTTTGTCAAAGATTGAACGACCATGATGTTCACCTCGCAATTTTAAAATGAGATACTCTCACGAGTACATT
>CADBRS010000160.1 GCA_902797125.1 uncultured Ruminococcus sp. | reverse complement strand
TTTGTGCACTTTAGTGCCCGCCTATGTACTGTCTGCGACCATTTCGCAAGAAGCGGTTCGAAAGGCTTATGACGAAATTTCCAAAGGCTAGTATGCCATTTTGAGCCGGTTTTCGCCGGCCCTTTATATTTTTTGCGGCAGGAACGGTAAATTATTTGAAAATGACGAGTTAGCAAAAACGAGAAAAAACGAGGAAAAGAGAGAAAAAACGAGATTTCATATTTCTAAATTTGTGTAATCAAAAATTTTTTAAAAAAAGTATTGACATCCATATACCTCTGTGCTATAATCGCACTCGACAATTTTTAACGGAGGACATTGTAAACATGTCAACTTTCATGCAGAAGAAAGAAAATGTAGTGCGTAAATGCTATATTGTTGATGCTGCAAACCGTCCGTTGGGTGCAACCGCTGTCGTCGTAGCCAATCTGCTGCGCGGCAAAAACGAACCTGAATTTACTCCCAACGTTGACTGCGGTCATTTCGTGTTTGTCATCAACGCTGACAAAGTTGTGCTGACTGGCAAGAAACTTGAACAGAAATATTACTATCATAATTCCGGTTATATCGGTGGTATGAAAGCGATTCAGTACAAAACATTGATGGCAACCAGACCCGAAAAGGCAGTAGAACTAGCCGTAAAGGGAATGCTTCCTCACAACAAACTCGGTGACAGAGCTTTCACAAGACTGAAAGTTTTCGCAACCGAAGCAGAGGCCGAGAAGGCTCTCAACAAATATGCCGGCTTGAAACCCGTTGCATATGAAGGCTGATTGAGAAAGGAGATCCACCATGTACGAAAGTTCAAAGGTCACGTTCTATGGTACAGGCAGAAGAAAGAAGTCTGTAGCCCGTGTTTATATCACACCCGGTACCGGTGTCATCACGATCAACGGCAAAGATATCAATGACTATTTCGGCCTTGATACTTTGAAACTGATTGTCAACCAGCCGTTCGAAGTTTCTGACACAATGGGCAAATTCGACGTCAACGCAAAGGTCGTCGGCGGCGGCATCACAGGTCAGGCGGGCGCCATCCGTCACGGTATTTCCCGTGCACTGGTCGAAGCTGACGCAGAATACCGTCCTTCTCTGAAGGCAGCCGGCTTCATGACGAGAGACCCTCGTATGAAAGAAAGAAAGAAATACGGTCTCAAAGCAGCAAGACGTGCTTCTCAGTTCAGCAAACGTTGATTTCTTCACATTTTTTTCAGGAGACTATCCCTTGGCGGGAGGTCTCCTGTTTTTTGTCCTTTCATCAGTTGCGGTTTTCACGAAACTTGCCCCCTTGCCATGATTTCATATGGTTTTTTCTATTGTATTCGGAATCTGAAAATGATATAATGAATTTGTGTAAGTGGCGTTTACAATCGGGACAGAAGGTCCGGACTCCGGACGGTCGCAAAAGAGGTTATGCTATGCAGATAGGCCAAAAAATCAGAGAACTCAGACTGAAGGAAAATATCACGCAGGCTGAACTTGTCGGTGACCGTTTGACCAGAAATATGCTGAGCATGATCGAAAACGGCAAAGTCGTTCCTTCATTGCAGACCATCGAGTATCTCGCCGCCCGATTGAAAGTGTCTACGGGCATGCTGTTCTCGACAGGCCAGGAAGAGTACATCTTGAAAAAAGACCGTTTTTCTCAATCGGTCAAACAGATGTTCTTGGCCGGAGAATTTGAAAAATGCCTGTCCGAATGCGATTCGCTGGGTGAGCGGGGAAGTGCGGATGATGAAATCGCATGGATCCGGGCTCATTGCCTCTATCAGTTGGGGCACAAAGCTTTCCTCGAAGGACAGATGACCGAAGCTTCGCGATTGTTCAATCAATCCAGGGTCAGCGCCGAGCGGACCATGTTCAGCACGGATGAGATCTGCTCTTCGATCGACGCTCACTTCCGGTTGATCCGGCAGCTGACAGACGGGGCTGTGACGGACACTTATGTATCCATGAAGGATTCCGGAAGCGATTCATTTTTGGCACAGGACCGTGCGTGGAATGCTTTTCTTCGCGCGCGCGAAGCCTTATCCAACAACGATCTCGAAACCGTGAACGATTTCCTGTCCGAACATGATGCGGATGAGGATATCTGGACCGAACTGATCCGGGCTGAGTTGGCCGTTTATGACGGGGATTACCGTTCGGGCAGGATGATCCTGGATCGGATCCTTTCAAGAGAGGCCGATATCAAACCGGTCATCAAATACTACCTGCTCGAAGATCTGGAGATCTGCTGCAGGGAAATAGACGATTTCAAAGGCGCCTATCTGGCTTCCAAAGAACGGTTGGAACTGTCCGAATTGTTCCAGTCGACAAAATAGTAACCAATTTATCATCAACGAGGTGTTCATATGCAACCGAAATATCATCGCGTATTTGTGAAGCTTTCCGGCCAGGCCTTGGCCAATGATCAGGAAGGTCTTTACGATCTTTCCATGCTGGATGAGATCGCCAAAGTCATCGGAAAATGTGTGAAGGCCGGCGTTCAGGTCTGCATGATGGTCGGAGGAGGAAACATCTGGCGGGGCAATATGGGCCAGTACATGGACAGGACCCGCGCCGATCACATGGGCATGATGGCCACCATTATGAATGCCTTGATGCTGGAAGACACATTGCAAAGAAACGGAGTCCCGGCTGTGGCCATGACCGCTGTGGAAATGGAAACTTTTGCCGAGCCTTTCATTCAAAGAAACGCCGTTAAAGCTCTGGAAGAAGGGAAGGTCGTCATCATCGGCGGCGGTTTGGGTATCCCTTATTTCACGACCGATACGGCAGCAGCTGTCCGCGGCGCTGAAATCGAGGCGGACGTCATCCTGATGGCTAAGAACATCGACGCGATCTACAGCGCAGATCCGCGAAAGGTCCCGGATGCCAAAAAATTCGATGAGATCACCTATGACAAAATGCTCGAGATGGGTTTGAAAGTCATCGATCTCTCCGCCACCGCTTTTCTGCGGGACAATCAACTCAAATCATATGTGTTCGCCCTGCATGATCCGAACAACATCTACGACATCGTGATGGGCAAAAATATAGGAACTGAAGTACATAACTGAAAAAAGGAGGAAGGCACAGCTCGAAGAAAGGGTGCCGAAAAAATCATGAAATTCGATTGCAAACCATGGGAAGAAAAAATGCAGAAATCCTTAGACAGTCTTGAGGATTTCCTTCAGACGATCCGCGCAAGCCTGGCCAATGCCGGGGTATTGTCCCGCGTCACGTTCGAATATTACGGCGTCCAGACCAAGATCACCGACATGGCAGAAGTCAGAGTGACGGATCCCCGGACTTTGATGGTCAAACCGTATGACAAAAACACTTTGAAGGCTATCGAGAAAGCCATCCTTACATCCGACGTAGGCGTCACGCCTCAAAACGACGGGACCATCATCAGGCTGAATTTCCCGCAGCTGACCGAGGAACGCAGAAAAGAACTGACCAAGCAGGTCACCAAATACGGTGAAGAAGCCAAGGTCGCGATCCGCAATATCCGCAGAGATGCCAACGACGCAGCCAAAAAGGATCAGAAGGACAGCGTCCTGACGGAAGACGAGGAAAAGACAGCTGAAAAAGATATTCAGAACCTGACCGATAAGTTTATCAAGAAGATCGATGACATCGTCACCGCCAAGAACCGTGAGGTCATGGCGATCTGATCGTCCAAAACGGGTTTCTCATTTCGTCCGGATGGAGGTTTTTACATGGATAATATCCTGCACCATATCGCGTTCATCATGGACGGAAACGGGAGATGGGCCAAAAAGCGCCTGCTTCCCAGAGAATTCGGCCACCGCGCCGGGGCTGAGACTTTCCGGCGTGTGCTGACGCACTGCGTCGAACTGGGCATCGAGTATGTGACGGTCTATGCCTTTTCGACCGAGAACTGGAAGCGGCCGAAACACGAAGTGGACGAACTCATGAATCTGTTGACCAGGTATTTGAAAGAATGCGTGGCCGACGCGGACAAGAACAAGGTGAGATTTTGCTTTATCGGCGACATCGAACCGCTGCCGGATGCTTTGAAGGCTCAGATCAAGGAAACTGAAGACGCGACCCGCGCCTATCATCATGTGGCAAATATCGCGCTGAACTACGGCTCCAGACATGAACTTGTCCAGGCTTTTCAAAATCTTTCCAAAGAGGGAAAGACCGAGATCACGGAAGAGGATATCAGCCGTGCCCTGTACACGCGCGATTGCCCGGATCCGGATCTGATCGTCCGGACTGCAGGCGAGCAGCGCCTCTCGAATTTTTTGCTGTGGCAGGCTGCCTATTCCGAATTCTATTTTACAAAAACACTCTGGCCGGATCTGTCCAATCGGGAGATCGACGAGATTGTAACCGACTTCAAAAAACGCGTCCGCAGATACGGAGCAGTGGTCAGCACGGACGGCGAGAAAGGGGAAAACGTATGAGAGCAAGGATCATCACCGGCTTTTTGATCGGTGTGGTTTACGTTTCTTTATATTTCACAGCCTATACCATCGTTTTCCCGATCGCATGGTCTGTTTTGTGTTTGATCGGACTGTTCGAGATGTTCCGATGCATCGGGGTCGTCAACAATTCCATCCTGACGACGCCTTTCTACCTTTTGGGGTTCGTGCTGCCTTATATCATCTACTATTGTGAGGAATTGCACAACTGGGAACTGGGCTTCCTGATCGCTTTGTTCTTCGTCATGTTCCTTTGTTTCCTGGGCAGCATCCTGTTCCGGAATCATATCGAACTGACTCAGATAACGACCGCCTATACGACCGGTATCTATATCATCATCGGTTTTGCCCTGATGCAAGCCATCATCCAGTTTACCGGAGGACGGTATCTGTGGGCATTCGGGATCCTCGGAACGATTGCGACCGATGTATTTGCACTCTTTACGGGCATGCTCTTCGGAAAGCACAAGCTCGCCCCGGAGATCAGTCCCAAGAAAACGGTCGAGGGTTCGATCGGCGGAAGCATTTTCGGCGTGGCGGCAGTGATGATTTTTGCATATATCATTGCGGCTATTGACCCGACGATCCACGTCCGCACGCTGCGGCTGGTCGTTTGCAGCATCCTCATCGTGATCGCGGCTCAGGTCGGAGACCTGTTGATGTCGCTGATCAAGCGCCATTACGGCATCAAGGATTACGGTAAGATCCTGCCGGGGCACGGAGGCATACTGGACCGGTGTGATTCTCACCTGGCCGTGGCCCTCCTCTTATTCGGGTATAATCAATTATGGCCCATATTCGAACTGGTTCCGTAAACATCCCGGTACAGATCCTCGGATCGACCGGTTCCATCGGGCGGCAGGCCCTGGATGTGGCAGACCGGCACGGTTACCGCGTGCTGAGTCTCTCCGCCTGTTCCAATGCTGCCGAAGTGGAAAAACAGGCCAGACGCTATCAGGTAACCAGCTGCGCCATGACGGACGTCAAAGCGGCACAGCTGCTCAAGACCGCCTTGGCGGATACGGATATCCGTGTCTATGCCGGGGCAGAAGGCCTTTGTGAAATGATCCGGTCTTTTCATAACGAGAAGCCGGTCGTACTGAATGCAATTGCGGGAGAAGCCGGGCTTCTCCCCTCTCTTGCCGCGCTGGAATCCGGAATAGATCTGGCTTTGGCGAATAAAGAAACTTTGGTCGTAGCCGGACCGATCGTCATGGAGAAGGCCAAAAAACACCAAGCCCGTGTTCTGCCTGTAGACAGCGAACATTGCGCCATCTGGCAATGCCTGAACGCAGGAAAAAAGCGGGAAGTGAACAAACTGATCCTGACGGCATCAGGAGGACCCTTCTTCGGTAAAAGTGCCGAGGAACTGAAGACGGTGACCGTGCGGGACGCACTGGCTCATCCGACCTGGCATATGGGTGCCCAGATCACCGTCGACAGCGCCACCCTGATGAACAAGGGCTTTGAGATCATGGAGGCGGCTTATCTTTTTTCCGTAGACGAGTCTCAGATCGATGTGCTGGTACACAAGGAAAGCATCGTTCACTCGATGGTCGAATTCCGTGATCACTCTGTGATCGCACAGATGTCCGTTCCGGACATGCGTTTCTGCATCGCACATGCGATCGAATATCCGCGCAGGAATCAGGCGGTCATCCCGCCCCTGTCGCTGTCGGATGTCGGCGCTTTGCATTTTGCCAAACCTGACACCGAAACATTTCCTTTGCTGGATCAGGCTCGGAAAGCTTACCGGACGGGCGGGGCCAGCGGCGCCGTTCTGAATGCGTCCAACGAAGTTGCTGTGGATGCGTTCTTGAAAGAGAAGATTCGTTTTCCGGAGATCTCAGATCTGATCGCAGCCGTCTGTGACAAACTTTCAGGCGGGCGAGACGTGCACACGGTCGAAGGGATTCTGGAATATGATGCACTGGCCAGATCTGAAACGAAAAACATGATCCGGCGCAGATAGGAGAAACATGGGAGTTTTATACGTCTTACTGGCCATATTTATTTTCGGCTTGCTGATCTTTGTCCACGAAGCAGGCCACTTTCTGGTGGCCAAATGGTGCGGCGTACAGATCAACGAGTTCGCGATCGGCATGGGCCCCAAGATTTTTTCAAAAGTGTCAAAGAAAAGCGGGACGCGCTATTCGATCCGGGCTTTTCCCATCGGCGGCTACGTCAGCATGCTGGGGGAGGACGAAGCTCCGGAAAGCCGGAAATACAGGCGGGAAGAAAAACAGGATCCCACACCTTTCGTGGCTGTGACGGACGAGGAGGAAGTTGAACCGGAAGAAGGCCGGAACGAAGACGTACCTTCTGAGGAGCCGGTGACCGACGAAGAGCCGGAAAAGGATCAAGCCGAGGAAAAGGACCCGAGGGCCTATTCCAGTAAAAAGGTTTGGCAGAGAGTCCTGATCTGTCTGGCTGGTCCGGCCGTGAACATCCTGCTCGGTTTTATCTGCATGTTTTTTGTCGTTTTGTTCTTTTCCCAGGCTTATGCCTCCAATGTGGTCGCAGTTTTCAATGAGGAAGGTGCGACATCCAACGTGGAGACGGTTTTCGAAGACGGGACCGTCGGGGATGCGCTCAGGGTAGGCGACAGGATCGTCAAAGTGGGCAGCACACCGGTGCATACCGGGTCCGAAGTGGTTTATGAGATCATGTATAAAGGAATCAAGCCCCTCGATCTGACTGTGGTCAGGGACGGGGAGAGGATCGTTCTGCACAAGGTCGTTTTCCCGACTTATACGGATGAAGAATCCGGAATGCTTTTTGCCGATTACGATTTCAAAGTGTACGGAGAAGCCAAGAATTTCGGAAACGTGATCAAGCAGAGTTTCTGGCAGTCGGTATCGACAGTCAAGATGGTCTTTGATTCCATCACGGGTCTGTTTACCGGACGTGTCGGGTTGAAAGCGGTTTCGGGTCCTGTCGGGATCACCAAGACCATTGCCGACGCGGCCAGCACCTCCTTTTATAACGTCCTATATCTTTTTACGGTCATCTCGATCAATCTGGGCGTGATGAATATGCTGCCGATCCCTGCACTGGACGGAAGCAAACTGATTTTCCTTGCGATCGAAGGCATCCGGCGCAAACCGGTCAGAAAAGAAGTGGAAGGTTATATCCATCTGGCAGGCATGGCGGTTTTGCTGCTGTTCATGGCCTTTATCACGATCAAAGACATAACCGGGCTTTTCGGATGAGAGGGAACAAATGGTTTACAATACGATGAGAAGGAAAAGCAGAGTCGTTTCGATCGGCCGCGTCAAAATCGGAGGCCACTATCCCGTAGCCGTTCAGTCCATGACCAATACGGATACCCGGGACGTATCTGCCACCATCAGCCAGATCCGGGATCTGGAGCGCGCGGGCTGCGATGTGATCCGGATCACGGTTCCGGATGAAGAGTGCGCCAAAACGATTTTGAAGATCAAAGAATCGGGTATCGAGACTCCGATCGTTGCCGATATCCATTTTGATTACCGGATCGCACTGAAATGTGCCGAATACGGCGTGGATAAGATCCGGATCAACCCGGGCAACATCGGGGACGAAGAACGGGTCAGAGCGGTATGCAGGGCGTGTCAAAGCCGGCATATCCCCATCCGGATCGGCGTGAACAGCGGTTCTGTGGAAAAGCCTTTGCTTGAAAAATACGGAGGTCCCACGCCTGACGCTCTGGTCGAGAGTGCGCTGAAGCATGCGTCGCTACTCGAGAAAAACGGATTTGAAGACATCGTGATCTCCATCAAAGCTTCGAACGTTTACGACACGGTCCGGGCGAACCGGATCCTGGCCGAAGCCTGCGATTATCCGATCCATATCGGGGTCACCGAGGCAGGGACACGGGAAAGAGGTCTATTGAAGAGCACCGCCGGCATCGCTTCCTTGCTGATGGACGGCATTGGAGACACCGTTCGCGTCTCTTTGACGGCAGATCCTGTCGAGGAGCCGGGTGCGGCCAGGCAGATCTTTCAATCGATCGGGCTGGAGGGCCAATGCGGACTGGATCTTGTATGCTGTCCGACTTGCGGCCGGACCAAGATCGATCTGATCCCTCTGGCAGAGGCTTTTGAAAAAGCGGTCCGGGAAAAACATCTGGACCGGCTGCCATACAAAGTTGCGATCATGGGCTGTGCCGTGAACGGCCCCGGTGAAGCCAAAGAAGCCGATTTCGGCATCGCGGGCGGGGTCGGAGAAGGGCTCCTTTTCGAAAAGGGAAAAATCATCTCAAAGATCCCGGAAGACCGGTTGCTCCAAACGTTGCTGGATTGTCTGACCGCGCACGCGGAGAAAGACGGTCTGATTTAAAAACTATATAACGAAATATCCCCCGGAACCGACTGTTTCATATACCGGTGATCTGGGTCAATGAAAGGATAGAATCATGGAAAACGAACGTACCATAGGGTCCGTTTTTAAGCGCTACTATGCCCTGACGACGGACAGCCATTTTAAATCTTTTGAGGA
>CADBRS010000159.1 GCA_902797125.1 uncultured Ruminococcus sp. | reverse complement strand
CTCTACTGTTCAATTTTCAAGGATCAAGGCCGCCCTTTTGGGCGACAGCCTGCTCATTATACTACCGCCCCTTTTGTTTGTCAAGAGGTTTTTTTCGAATTTTTTAAAAATTTTTACAATTTTTTTGATACCAAAAAATATACATAAATATAGGTATAGGTAAAATGATAATATCTTGTATATATGCACAAAAAAGGCGGAAAATACCGCCATTTTTGTCAGTGCATATATCAAGGAAAATAGAGCTCAATTCACGTGTTCTCGATGGGCGTGAATCCCCTGTTTTCTCTTTTTTGAAGTGAGAACACATGTGCCTCCAAAAAGGTGTCCGCTGGAACATGATTCAGGTCGGCTCCCATGGTCATGGAAGCCGGCTGTTCCTCACGATAACGTCCCGAGCCCATACGGCCCACTCCGGGTCAACGCCTATGTCTCCGTAGGTCGGGTAATCCTTGGCAATGAATCCGCCTCCCGCAGCGCGGAACAGTTCACACATCTCACGGGCTCTTGTCTCGATGACCGCCCTGTCCCCGGTCGGAAGCACCTTCTGTATGTCGACAGGCGACCAGAACGTGACACGCCTCGCAAACTCCAGGGCCAGCGTCTCAGTCGGATACACATCCGGCTGATCAAACTGCAACGCGTCCACACCGACCTCGATCAAATCCTCGATGAAGGCATAAATGTATCCGCAGGAGTGCATAAAAAACTTCATTCCGCCCTCATGTAAGGCGTCCGCGACCTTTTTGTAGTACGGTTTGAACAGACTGCGGAACGCGTTGGGGGAAATGAACGTCCGGTCCTGTGTTCCCCAGTCGTCTGCGATGACGGCAGCGTCGATCCCGCAGCCGCTGAAGATGCGGATCGCCTCCACTTCGTGGTCCGTGATCCGATCCATGAACGCTCTAAGCGCTTCCGGTTCCTCAACCGTGTCTGCCAGGGCGTTGGCAATGAGCCTTGCGTCCCTGAGTTGGGAGAACAGCGAACCGATACCGGTGATCACGAACTTGTCCGACGCGCCGATGTTCCGGGCGAGCAACTCTTGACGGAAGGATGGATCCAGTTCGGGGATGAAGTAGTTATCCGCCTCCGACCAGTCCGTGATCGCGCCCCTGATGCACTCGCCCTTGGTCTTTCCGTTGAACCGCCCGTATATGTTCCGGTGGAGGTCCATCCGCACCTCTCCTGAAAAGCCGGTCAGTTTCTTGAGTTCCGGATAGTTTCCCCACTTGTCATACGGGTTTTCCCAGAGGGACTGCGCCTTGTACCTGCGGCTCGCAACGCCTGTCAGGTCCCGGTACGCGGGGTCCGAAAAGTCAAATCCGAATCGGACGGGGGCGTCGTGCTCCACGATCCGGCGAATGATTTCCTTGGATGTCATGACCATACCTCCCTTTCGCCGCGGGACGGTCCTCGGCCCGTGCAAATAAAGAAAACAAATCAAACTGTTACCAATTCCATGCAATCTTTCTGAAAAGACAAAAGCGGCATGCAGCCGCGTTTGTCTTTATTGGGCATCGTTGATCAGTTTCAGCGTTTTTTGAGACATATCTTTTGCATCGATCAGATAATAACCGGAAATATTCGTCCAGCATTTGCCCTGGAAAGGTTCGATCCATTCAGGCCCTACCCCGTCTTTCCCGAGGAACATGCCCATGACGGATCCGACTGTTGCACCGTTGCAATCCGTATCATAACAAGCCTGGACCGCAAGGCAGATGCTCTTTCCGAACAGTCCTTCACCATAGAGGAGCGCTGCTGTCACGATCATGGTGTTCGGGTTGGTATAGACCCAGCCTGCAGGTGCAGTCGGCGGATAGGCTTCGTGGATCCGGTCCACGATTCCTTCAAAGGGGATACCCTCTCTGTGCCACTGTCTGACCAACTCGATGTCTCTTCTCAAACGGCACGCGCCTGGTATTACATCCAATCCTGCTTCAATGATTTCATCCACAGTCTCCGCTGTCGCAGCAGCCGCGATGCAGGCAGCTGCGAACATTTCTCCGTAAATGCCGTTTTTGGTGTGAGAAATAGCGGCATCCCGATATGCCATTTCCGCAGCTCGGGCAGGAGAACCCGGATTCACATAGCCGAAGAAGTCGGCCCGGATCTGAGCTCCGATCCATTCCCTGTAAGGGTTGTAATGGGTCGCCGTTTCGGGGGCCAGGAGCCCCGCGCTCGCATTCTGATAAGCGACACGTTCAGCCGTGCAGACGTTGAGGAAAGGAACCCATGAGAGCCAGGCTTCCAGAACGTCATCCGACGAAAAATGTTTTCCGTAGCATTCGACGATCTTCATGCCCAGAACCGTGTAGCTGGTGTCATCATCCGCAGGTGAAACTCCGCAGCACAGATCCGCATAGCATCTGGCGTGCATAAAATGGCGAACGTCTTCCTCCATCTTTCGGTATTCATCCGGGAAGTCACGCTTTTGGATATATTTATGCATGGGATAGTTGTCCGTTGCCTTCAAAAGCGGATAGACAAAATCTCTGAGCCATCCTTCCGTCGGCTTGCCTAAAAGGCAACCGGCGATCCGGCCCAGCCATGCTCCCTCCAGCTTTTTCAGCATTTCGGGATCGGCAGGCCTTTTCTTGTCCGCCTTTACGCAGGGACTTTCCCTGACGATCGAGGCATAGTCGGAAGGCTCGACAAAAGGATAACCGTCTTTCGGTCCTTTTGGT
>CADBRS010000158.1 GCA_902797125.1 uncultured Ruminococcus sp. | reverse complement strand
CGGTCTGCCCGCTCAGGGATTCATTTTCCGGACAGTCGGCTCCAACCTGGTCATCCTGGGAACGACCGACGAACTGTCAGCACTGGCTGTCCAGATTTTTCTTGAACAATACGGAAATCAGATCAAACAAGGAGAGTTTGCGATCCCCGCAAACTTGAACTACGTCATGGACTATCAATCTTACAAGCTCTCACAGGACCTTCAGGGTTCACCGCTGAAAAAGCAATACAGCGACTATATTGACACTTATACGGAAGATCAGCTGCTCAGTTTCGATGAATTGACGTTGAACAACGTAAGCTATTCATCCAAGTTCGAAAGAACACTGGACACAAAATATCAGCGCGAAGGCACCGGTGCGCTGCGTTTTGAACTTCCCGCGGACACCGCGTTGGAAGCTGCGATGTGGTTTTCTTCTCAGAACGGTCCGTTCCCCTTCTCTTTTTCGGTCGAAGACACCCATAAAACCACATTGAAATTCTGGCTCTATGTCGACGACTGCACGAAGATTTCCTGTGACCACGATTCAGATACGACCGTCTTTTCCGATCAGGCCACCTTCTTCTTCCGAGTCTTTGACAGCAAAGGGGTCGCCTATTGTTGGAATCACACGCTGCAAGGCGACGGATGGCATGAGGTCGAACTTTCATTCAACATCCACAACGGGATCGGGGGCGGTTTTGACTACTCCAACATCGTCAATTTCGGAGTTTTGGTCGCCGGCAAGGAAGGTGCCATGTTCGAACTGGACGATCTGAGAGTCGTTAAATACCGGACAGACTATGTGCCCGAACAACTCCCGAACAACGCCAGACTGATCACTTCCGGTGAATATGACGCTTTAGACGGTGTCATCATCCAGGAATGGTACGGCTGCTCTTATGACAAGGACATCAAATTCAGCGGCAAATCTTCGATCCGTTACGAGGGCGACAGCACCAATTCGGACCACCGCGCAATCATAGCCAATCTGGATATGGAAATGGATTATGACAGTGATTCCCTGGTCATCTTCATGCGTCCAGATGTTTTGGCCAATATCGGCAGTCTCTTCATCGAACTGAACGAGATCCAGGACACGCACGAATACGAAGGAAGCTTTACTGTGGCCGATCTAAAAACGATGGGACTGTCTCAAAAAGACAAGGAATGGTCCGCCGTCGTCATCCCGCTGAGTGCCCTGAGAAAGAATCTGAAAGAAGGAATGGGAGAGACCGTCCGGCTGCACAACTGCAGACTGGTCCTGTCCGGTCTTTCGTCCTCTTCGCAATATCTTTGTCACCTGGATCACATCTGTCTGGTCAAAACAGAAGATGTGGATGCCTTCCTCAGCCATTTCGATTTAAAATAGCACTCGAACATAAAAATTGAAAAAATTTTTGCGGATTATTGTCAAAACCACTTGATTTTTCCCAGAAAAAGAGTACAATAGACGCAGAAATTGGCACTCGGATAGTCTGAGTGCTAAAACCAAGCCTCAAAAAGCGTAAATCTGAAGGAGGTCATTATCATGACAATCAAACCACTGGCTGACAGAGTTGTCATTCAACCCGTTGAAGCAGAAGAAAAAACAAAATCCGGCATCCTGCTCGCAGCTGCCGCTCAGGAAAAACCGCAGTTCGCGATCGTCGTTGCCGTCGGACCAGGCAAAACCAATGATGACGGAACCGTTACACCTGTTGCTCTGAAGATCGGTGACAGAGTCATTGCCGCCAAGTATTCCGGAACAGAGGTCAAACTGGATGGTCAGGAATACACGATCATCGGTGAAAAAGATATTCTTGCAGTCGTTGAAGACTAATTAATAATTGAATCGTTTTCAGGAGGTCATTTCATTATGGCAAAAGATATACTCTACGGAATTGAAGCGCGCAATGCGCTCATGCAAGGCGTAAACAAACTCGCCGATACAGTCAAAATCACACTCGGTCCGAAAGGACGCAACGTCGTTTTGGACAAAAAATACGGTTCTCCGCTGATCACCAATGACGGCGTGACCATCGCAAAAGACATCGAACTCGACAACGAGGCTGAGAACATGGGTGCTTCCCTGCTCCGCGAAGTTGCAACGAAGACCAACGACGCCGCCGGCGACGGCACAACGACCGCCACGCTGCTGGCCCAGGCACTAGTCCGCGAAGGTATGAAGAACGTGACCGCCGGTGCAAACCCGATGGTATTGCGCAAAGGTATCAAGAAGGCCGTCGACGCCGCTGTTGCACAGCTGGTCGCCGATTCTCAGAAAGTCAACGGCAAAGACGACATCGCGCGTGTCGGAACGATTTCCGCCAGCGACGAAGTCATCGGTCAGTTGATCGCAGACGCCATGGAAAAAGTAACATCAGACGGTGTCATCACGGTCGAGGAATCCAAGTCTGCAGAGACCTATTCCGAAGTCGTGGAAGGCATGCAGTTCGACCGCGGTTATCTGTCTCCCTACATGGCAACAGATACAGACAAGATGGAAGCTGTTCTGGATGATGCTTACGTGCTCATCACAGACAAAAAGATTTCCAACATTCAGGATGTGCTGCCCCTGCTCGAACAGATCGTTCAGTCCGGCCGTAAACTATTGATCATCGCTGAGGACGTCGAGGGCGAAGCTCTCACCACACTGGTTCTCAACAAACTGCGTGGCACATTCACATGCGTGGCCGTCAAAGCTCCGGGCTTCGGCGACAGACGTAAGGAAATGCTCCAGGATATCGCCATCCTGACAGGCGGTCAGGTCATCACGAGCGAACTCGGATATGAACTGAAAGACGCTACAGTCGACCAGCTCGGACATGCCCGTCAGATCAAAGTCAACAAAGAAAACACAATCATCGTCGGCGGATACGGCGACAGTGATGAGATCAAGAACCGGATCTCCCAGATCAGAGGCGCGATCGAAACGACCACTTCCGAATTCGACAAAGAGAAACTCACCGAAAGACTGGCCAAGTTGGCAGGCGGCGTAGCCGTCATCAAAGTCGGTGCCGCTACCGAAGCCGAAATGAAGGAAAAGAAACTCCGCATCGAGGACGCACTCAATGCTACCCGCGCGGCAGTCGAGGAAGGCATCGTTCCTGGCGGCGGAACCGCTTACCTCAATGTCATTCCGGAAGTTTCCAAACTGCTCAAGAGTACTGAGGGTGATGAGAAGACCGGTGTCCGCATCGTGATCAAGGCCCTTGAAGAGCCTGTTCGCCAGATCGCTGAAAACGCCGGATTTGACGGCGGCGTGGCTGTTGACAAGATTCTTCGTTCCGGAAAGAAAGGCTACGGCTTCGACGCATATAAGGAAGTCTACTGTGACATGGTCTCGAACGGAATCGTCGATCCGACCAAAGTGGCGCGTTCCGCTTTGCAGAACGCCGCTTCCGTCGCATCTGTCATCCTGACGACCGAAGCGGTCGTAGCAGACCAGAAACCGGATCCCGCAACGCTGGCTGCACAAAACAGCGCGGGAGCAAATATGGGCGGAGGCATGTATTGATCTATCGCCATCCATAAATCTTTTACAAGCGCAGTCAAATGGCTGCGCTTTTTCATGTTTTTAATTATTCCGTAATTTTTTTACGAATCAAATAGCAATGATTGGTTTCTGCTTCAGTCGACTATTGTTACAAAAAGAAGGAAAGGACGAGCCATCCGCCAATCAAAAAAGTGAAGTATGTTGGCAGTCCGATTTGCATCTGAAATTCAGACTTTTTCTCGACTGCTTTCTTCGGCATTGTGCACAATTATTATTTTCTCTTTTTGCCTACAGTTTACAAAAAGAATAATTGTGTGTCCTATTCTCTTAAAACTGATTGACTTTTCACCCGATATTATATATAATAATGTCACGCTGAAAGTCTCTCGGGAGGACTCTGCCCTGATTCATGGCAAAGCCTCTTCTTGAGACAAAATGCTATTTCTTTTGGGCATAAGCCCAGCAAAATTTCCAAGGAGGAAAAAACAATGAAAAGAGTTTTAGCTCTTGTGCTGACAGTCGTCATGCTCGTGTCCTGCATGGTCTTCACGGCCCTGCCCACGTCCGCAGCTGCTGCAGTTCATTCTGTCACTCTGTCCAGTTGTGACTATTCTCTTGAAGGATTGAACGGTTTTTCAGTCCCTCACGATGCTTTAGTCATTGAGGGCGAAGAAGGCAACTATGTCGTCAGAAAACTCGATGCCGGATCCTATTCCGGTGCAGGTACTCTGGTGAACTTCAACTATGTTGCCCCCGAGCCCATCGACCTGACAGGTGCTGACTATCTGGTTCTGGACTATTATGTTTCAGATGCTGCTGCATTCAACGGCAAAACCTTCCAGGTTGAATTGAATGCTGCGACCAGAAATGACGCAACCGGCGAATGGGAACGTGCACTGGCCTTCTCCGATCTCGTGGATGGCACATGGCAAAACGGCTGGAACACAGTCAAAATCCCGCTGGACGGCGCTTCCTTTGATATCACAAAGTGGCAGTGGATGCGTTGCTTCAACACAAATGCTGTTGAAATCAACCTTGCAAACGATACCCTCATCGG
>CADBRS010000157.1 GCA_902797125.1 uncultured Ruminococcus sp. | reverse complement strand
GCGGCCAGTTCCTGGGCGGCGTTCTTTTTGGCTTTGCTGATATACATTTCCCGGAGGATGGCGTCGACGTTTTCATCGTCCATGGCAGCGATCCCGGCCTGGAAAGCCTGCAGCTCCTCTTCGGTCGGATCATTCATATCCATTTCGATGCCGTATCCTTTCAGCGTCTCGATGACCTGAGAAGGATCCATCGGAGCCAGGTAGGCGATCATGGAAGCTTTCATTTCATCCGTCATGTCGGGTGAATTCTCGACGTTGCTGATCAGGATCTTTTTGAGACCGTCCGGGCATTCTTCGATGATATATTGCGCATTGTCCAGAATGGCCGCTTCTTTTTCTTCCCGCGTCATACCTGCGAGTTTATCGTCTGCTAATTGCTCCGCCTCTTCGTCCGAAAGTTCGGACATCAGATCGAGCATGATTGCAGCTTTCATGTTTTCGTGCTTGTCGAGATAAGCGGTGAGCAGGGCGGCTTTTTGGCTGTCCGAGAGTTTGTCGTACTGACCGACGTTGAATTCCAGTCCGGTCGTGATGTCGTATTTTTCGGAAGCGAGCTGGACCTTGACCAGATCTTTTGCGTTGTTCATCTCATAGACGTGGGCAGCTAGATCATGCGTGTAGGCCAGCAGGGTATTGATGGACGTGGACGTCGCATCCGGATTCGGACGGAGGATACCCGAGATCTTGATCGGGATGCCGTGGGAGGCGACGAAAGCGCTCTGGTCAAAGGAACTGTCTTCGCGGATGTCCTTATAGATCGGACAGATCCGTCCGGAGTCTTCATAGGTCTCGCCGCTGTCGACGAAGAAATCCGAATTCGGGACGATATAGAACGTCATACCGAGTATCTCGTCGAAGGAATAGGAGATGTCTTCCACTTCGATCTTCTGCTCGCCGTTGGACATGGCGGCTTCGAACTGTTCGGCCAGTTCCGCCTGGTCTTTCAGACCCAGCATGTAGAGCGAAAGATTGGTAATCGAATTGTTTTTGCTCACAACCAGAACGACTTCGTTCCACTCCTGCGGCCAGTGACCTGCGATGCAGTCATACTGGCTTTCCAGGAGTTCCTGGTTGTTCAGCATTTCGGAAATGGCGCTGAAAGACGCGCCTAGGGCCGCATAGGAACCCATGGAACTCATGCCGATGCTATCCATGATCGTCGACGGATTGACCTGCGTCTTACCGTCGGATGAATAGAGCTGCAGATTGGCGTCGTACGTATACTGCAGATCGGTGAGCCATCCCCGGACTTCATCCATGTGTTCTTCCAGGTAGGCTTTGAAGGATTTCAGGTCGTTGTGGGTCTTGGCATTGAGGGCATTGACGAAATTGATGGCGTTGTTGTCGACGAAGACCCGGTTCGGATCCCTATCCTCTTCGGTTTTGGAATTGTCCTGGCGCGCATTGAGCAGCGCGGACAGATCCTGTGCGTTTTCCTCGAGTGTGATCGGGTATGAAGACAGCGCGTCTTCCTGCACTTTATCGATATAGATCGAGATGCCGTTGGACAGGGACAAAATGAGCGCGATCCCGATGATGCCGATACTGCCGGCCAGCGAGACCAGCAAGGTCCTCGTCTTTTTGGTCATCAGGTTGTTCAGACTGAGGGAGAGTGCCGTGAAAAAGGACAGGGAAGGTTTCTTCTTCGGCTTTTCTTTTTTCTCGGTTTCAGTTTCTGCGTCCTGAACGTTTTCATCGGGTGTAGGGGTGCCGTCGAACGGATTGGTATCGTTCGTCACAAGACCGTCTTTCAGACTGATGATGCGCGTCGAATACTGTTCGGCCAGTTCGCCGTTGTGGGTGACCATGATGACCAGCCGGTCACGGGCGATCTCTTTGAGAATGTCCATGATCTGAACGCTGGTGACTGAATCCAGCGCCCCCGTCGGTTCGTCCGCAAGCAGGATATCCGGGTTGTTGACGATCGCGCGGGCGATGGCCACGCGCTGCATCTGTCCGCCGGACATCTGATTGGGCTTTTTCCGGATCTGGTCGCCCAGACCCACGGTCTCCAGCGCACGGACGGCGCGTTCACGCCGTTCAGCTTTTCCCACTCCGGAGAGCGTGAGAGCCAGCTCGACGTTGTGGAGCACGGTCTGATGGGGAATCAGGTTATAGGTCTGGAACACGAAACCGACGGAATGGTTTCTGTAGGCGTCCCAATCCGAATCTTTGTATTCTTCGGTGGATCTGCCGTTGATGAACAGATCGCCCT
>CADBRS010000156.1 GCA_902797125.1 uncultured Ruminococcus sp. | reverse complement strand
TCCTGCGGAGGCAACGGCGACAAGGACAAGTCCACCGGTCGCTCCGATCAGCCCGCCGGCTCTGAGTCCGCTACGGACAATGGTTCTCAAAGCGGGGAAGAAGCAACGGGAGGAAAACTTTCCGGGAAGATCAACGTGATCGAAATGGATGACCGAGATCCTTCCGCTCTGCGCGGTATCCGCATCGACGGGAACAGTTCCGGCACGGCAGGGATCAACGGCAAAGCCGCTTCACTCACAGACGTACGCTGCATTTTCGAACTGGGCGAAGAGATCGAATTCTACCCGGATGCAGACGTCGAGTATTATCTTCGCGTCTGGGTCATCCAGCACAGAGACAATCAGGATTCCTACAAAAACGCCAAGTTCTCCGATCTGATGTCCGGATTCGTCAGCTATTGCGACCTTCACTATCCGGTGGACGAAGACGATCCTGCAACACATCACTGGGGCAGTTTCCATCTCGATCCCGGAAGCTGTGAAGCCGGTTATTACGATTTTGTCCTGACCTATGAAGGAAAAGCGATCGGCGTCCTGCAGACCCGTTTCTTCAATCGCGGAGAACTCGGCAACAAGTCTGCGGCAGAGCTGGAAGCGCTCATGCGCGGATGATTCCGTCCTCACGATCTGATATGGCAGTTCAAGGGGAGGCTGAGGGAAGAAAACCTCCGCCTCCCTGATTTGAAAGAAGGTCCTCAATTGTTTAGAAAAGTACTTGTCATCATGTTGTCGATATGGGTGCTGACCTCATCTCTCTGCGCCTGCGGCCTCGACTCGATCGTCCCGGGAAGACAGACTTCGTCCGAGACGAAAGAGGAGCAGATCGGGGATGGGACTTCATATCGCGATTTCATCACCGTCATGAGTGAGACCAAGGAAAAGGGCGACAAAACCGCAGAACTCTGGCTCCCGGTCAACAGCGAATATTATTATTCTTTTGCCGGAGCCTCGGTCAGTGCGATGCGCTATGCCGTGGAGAATATCCTTTTGTCCAAGAGCGAAGGCGGCACGCTTGAATCTTTGACAGCCGACAGCCCTTACGTCGGCTGGGAAACGATCGCCGAGATCAATTATGCCTCCCCGTATCCGAGCTATTTCGAAGGGCTGGTCCTTGAGGTTCAGGAAAAATACGAGGAGAGCGTCGAACCTTACGCGCTCTCGTCTATCATGCCTCTGTTTCCCGAAGAAGGTCTGGATTTCAGTTATCTTGCCGAGATGAGCGTTTCCTCTCTCCGGGAATTACGCGATACGCTCCGGGAACTCGAAGACTCGATCTATGCAGTCTACACGCCCGTACTGACAGGCGTCGAGCGCGACCCCGATATGTTCGATCCGGAATACCTGATCGTCAAGTCGGCTGAGAGCGTGGAGCGTGAAGATTATGTCAAAGCATTGTGGTATGCGAAAAACGCATTGAAGGCTGACCCGTTCGACGTGACGGTGTGGCACAATGCCGCTATGTGCGCGATGTATGCGCTCGATCTCGAACTGATGGGGCAGTACGTCGACGAAGGGCTAGCGATCTTTCCGCAGGACGAGACGCTTCTGATGTTCCGGGAGTCCATGACGGACGCGGTCAAAGAAATGGAGGGAAAATGAGAAAAGTCATATCCTGTTTCTTCATCTGCCTGTTCACGGTCAGTCTGCTCTTCTCAGGGATCTCTTTCCCGGTCTTTGCCGAGCAGCATAACATGGCTGAGATCGTCGGTATCGATTACGACCGGATCACGCAAAAAGCAGGCGGAGGCCTGAAGACCTATCCTGTTGAACTCAAACTGGGAGACGTCACTTTCAACGGCGAATTGTCTGCCGATTTCGGGCTCACTTACGACGAACTGAACGAGATCGTCAATCAGGTGCTCTCCGAAAAAGGACTGACTCCCGAGCGCGTGGCGCTCGTGGCAAAGATCGCTTCACGCGCACAAAGAGACGCGGCACTCTACTGGGGCGACCAGGTCCTTGAGGGCCTGCTCTCCTATCTGGAGATCCCCAATACGGCGTTCAGCGTCGGGGACTATTACGATCATGTGGTACATCAGGGCACTGCTTCTGCTGAAAAATCAGCGAAGATCGAGGGCGCGAAAAAAGCGGCGTCCACAGCCATCAAGGAAGCGGCCATGAAAGGCGGCAAGATCGGTAAGATCGGCAAGATCGCCAAAAAGGCTTCTGCTGCTCTGGAAAGGATCCCTTTGCTCGGAGCGATCGAAAACACGGTTCTGGTCGCAGACGAATGGACTTCGGGCAACAAACGCTTCGACGACTATCTGGAACTCCTTGAGGAGAATCTGGCACTGATCAATGATTTTTACGCGACGTGCAGTACCCGCGCCGTAGCGAAAGCTGAATCGAAAGACGAGCAGAACTCGTGGGTGATCAAGTTCGACAAGAGGAAGAACTACCGCACCTATAACGGCACTTTCTGGGGCATCTCCGGGAATATGATGAGCTGCACGCTGAGCGGGGAACTCACCGGAGGCAAGAGCAAAGAGGGCACGTATTCAGGTACGCTGTGGCTCGATTGCGAGGCAGTGGACCTCTCGCCCGTTGAGAGCAACCTGGAAAACACGCCGGGTCTGGCCCCGGTCAAGAGCCTGATATACGGCCCGGGCGGCTATAAGAAAGTATCCGACACGGCCGTTTCAAAAACGGTCCTCACCCGTGAAATCCAGGGTGAACTGAGGGTCAGCGTGACGTCTTCGCAAGGGGTCGTCAGACCTGAGGTCGCAGGCAGCCTTAAATCCGGCGGAGACGAGACGACTTTCAGTTTCGCCAGAAAAATAGAATGGAGGGATGACTCCATGGCTGCGATGGGCGCGGTCGGTCTCACCGAAGCGACTTTCTCATCGTCCGACGTCACGTCGGTCACGATGCAGTCCTCTTCCCGCGTGACGCTGAAAGGCGAAGTCAAAACGCAGCAGGATTCGACCGAAGTTTTCAGGCAGGATCCGGGCACGATCTTCAAACCTCTGGATGAGGCGCCTGTCATCACGATCCGATTTTCATGACGCGGATCAACAAATCCTTTCATATCACTTTGACCGGGCTGGTTTGAAAAGGCCCGGTCATTTTTGAGTCGAAAAAAGCCGTTTTTTCTTGACAATTCGCGCGCGTATGTATACAATAAACTGATGAACAATCGGTAAGGAGTTGACTCAAAATGTCAAAAATACCTGAAATCGCAAAGATGATCATGGATAAGACGATGGCAGAAAGGTCCTTCGGAGAAGGGCACGAAAGTGCGCAGCCGGACAGGTGCGTCATCATCGCCATCGTCAAAAAGATAAAAGAGATCCTTTTCCCGTTCCTGTGCGGGAACGGAGAGAGGGAGAACAAGGAAAAACTTGAATCCAGGATCGTCAAAGATCTGGAAGATATCTCAGAATCTCTGATCCAGCAAACGGCCAGAGCCCTCAGCTATGACGAGAGTTCAAAAGGCATGAAATATGATGAGAGACTGGAAAAAGCCAAGGGACTGACGGACGAATTTCTTCGTCGCATCCCCTGCCTGATCGACCTTCTGAAAATGGATCTGGATGCAGCCTTTGATGGGGATCCCGCGGCGACTAGCAAAGACGAGATTGCTTATTGCTATCCCGGTTTCAGCGCCATTGAAACGCACCGCATCGCGCACGAACTGTTTGTGCTGGGCGTGCCGCTCATCCCGAGGATCATGTCCGAGTCCGCGCACAGCGAGACGGGCGTGGATATTCATCCGGGCGCCACGATCGGCCATCATTTCTTCATCGACCACGGCACGGGCGTTGTGATCGGGGAAACGAGCGAGATCGGTAATTACGTTAAGATCTACCAGGGCGTGACTCTGGGCGGCCTCTCCACGAGAGCCGGACAGGCTTTGCGAGGAAAGAAACGTCATCCTACGATCAAGGACAACGTCACGATCTATTCCAATGCCTCCATTCTCGGAGGTCAGACGGTGATCAACGAAGGCGTCGTGATCGGAGGAAACTGCTTCATCACGGAATCGATCCCTGCGCACGTCCGCGTGGTTTACGACAGTCCGAAGATCCGGCATATCCCGATCGAAAAAGATGACTAAACTAATATCGTTGTTTCTGATTCTTTT
>CADBRS010000155.1 GCA_902797125.1 uncultured Ruminococcus sp. | reverse complement strand
CTGTGCCGCAAACCCCGCAATACCGAACTTTGACGAGGATCTCGTCATCTTTCGGGACCGGCGTTTCGACCTCGATATAACTGCCCTTTCCCGGCTTCACAGCCTGATATGTTTTCATCGAATGGATCACCGCGCTTTCAAGGAATAACGGGCAGATCTTTTTTAGCTTCCCGGATGATCTCGATGAACTTCTGGACCTGTCTGGTGATCGAGGAAAGGCCTTCCTTTTCGATCTTGTCGAAATCCATAAAGGTTCTGGCTCCGGATACGGCGCATGCGCCGCAGCGGATGAATTCGCCCGCATTTTCAGGCGTGATGCCGCCGGAAGGAATCAGGTTCACGTCGGGAAATACCATTTTCAGATTGGTCATGTATTTCGGGCCGCCCAAAGCACCCGGGAAGATCTTGACCATGGTAGCGCCTTTTCTCATGGCGTTGAAAACCTCGGTCGCGGTAAATGCGCCGCTGAAAACGGGCACGTTATATCGGGCTGCCATATCGATGACGTCGTCGATGACGCACGGGTTGACGATAATGCTGCCGCCGTGAAGGATCACTTCTCTAGCGGATGTAGGGTCAAGCACCGTTCCGGCTGCGACCAGCAGTTTGTCTCCGAAATGGCCGGAAATGGCTTCGATCGCTTCCAAAACGCCGGGAGTCGTCATCGTCACTTCGATGACTCTCGCGCCACCGTCGTACATAGCCTGGGCATAGGCGATGTAGTCGTCTTTCTGGTGCAGTTTGATACAAGGCAGAATGCCTGTGGATTTGGTCTGCTGAATCACATATTCTTTCAGTGATACGTCTCTGCTTCTCATGATTTTATTTCCTTTCCAAGCTGATCTTTGCAATCATTTTGCCCAATTTTTCGGGGCCGTCTACGTAAACACAGGGCATATGGGCATCATCCGGAAGCGTGATCATGAAATATCCGCGTTCCAGTGTGACCAGATCTCCGGTGCCTTCCAATGCGGAAGCATCCGATTTCGGATCATAGCTGATCTCTTTGCACTTAGATGTGTCCGTATAACCGATCCGTTCCCTTCCGTATGCCACAAAGTGGATGTCCGCATGGGACTTGTGTGCTTCAAAGGAGCACTCAGACAGGGACTTTGTCATCATCGGTCTGCATTTGATCACGATATCCGTTCCCGGAATCTCGATGTTGCATTTTTCAAATTCAGCATCGGACACGGTCGCGAAGTAATCCAGAGCCTTCTTAAAATCTTCTCCGAGTCCGTAGTACAGGGCTCTGTTTCTGATGTGGTCAACGATCATGATAAACTCCTTCTTATCTCTTGACCCGTCCGGAAGTGTCTCCGCCCATCAAGGCATAAACTTCCTGCAGCGTCGTCAGATTGAAATCTCCGCTGATGGTCTGCTTGAGTGCGGACGCGGCCGCTGCAAACTCACCGGTCTTCGGAAGATCGAAACCGTTCAGAATGCCGTAAATAACGCCTGCAGCGAACGAAGCTCCTCCGCCGCCTCTGTCGACCAGACGGATCTCGTATTTGCGGGTATGATAGAATTCTTTGCCGTCATAGAGCAATGCGGACCAGCCGTTGTCCGATGCGGAATAGCTTTCGCGCAGTGTGGAGCACACATATTTGAAGCCGAATGTTTCGCGCAGCTGCTCAAATACATGTTTATAGCCTTCCACATCCAGAGAAGCGGCGTTGACGTCCGTGTTGTCCGGCTTGAATCCGAGGACCTTTTCAGCGTCCTCTTCGTTGCCGATGCAGACGTCCACGTATTTCATCAGGGGGATCATCACGCTCTGTGCTTTTTCGGGAGTCCAGAGTTTGCTCCTGTAGTTCAGATCGACACTGACCGTGACATTATGCTTATGCGCGCACTCCATGGCCAATTTGACGAGTTCGGCAGCCCGGTCGCTGATCGCAGGAGTGATGCCTGCGACATGGAACCAGTCTGCATCCGAGAAGATCTTGTCGAAATCGAAATCTTCGGGCAGCGCCTCGGAAATCGCGGAATGCTTTCTGTCGTACAAAACGTTGGACGGACGCATGGATACGCCGTTTTCGTAGAAATTCAATCCGATCCGTTCCCCGCCTCTTGCGATGCAGGAAGTATCGACACCCTGCTCTCTCAGTTTGTTCAAAGCGATCTGGCCCAGCGGGTTCAGGGGCAGTTTGGTCACATAGCGGCTCTCCAGCCCGAAACGGGCCAAAGACGTGGCCACGATGGATTCATCGCCGCCGTAATAGGCATCAAATTCCGTTGCCTGTTCAAATCTCAAATTCCCTTTGGGCATGAATCGAATCATCATTTCGCCCATGGTTACAACTCTCATGATGTTTTAAACCTCCTTGGATCAGGTTTTTCCGTAACCGTTCAAAAAATAATCTCTGCCTGCGCTGACCCACGGCTCCGCAATGGTCTGCATGCCTCCGCTTGCCAGCAACTGCAGGTAAATATGGCAGGATTTCTCAACGACCTGGCAGCAGACTTTCGCTTCCTCCAGAGATCGTCCGAAACAGGCCACCCCGTGATTCCGGATTAGTACGGCGTTTACGTTGTTCACGGAATCCGTTACGACCTGCCCCAACTCCACGTGTGCATGGGAAGGCACGAACTTGTGGGACAGCGGAATGGGTCCGCCTAAAAGCTGGCACATCTCTTCTGAAATGACCGGGACCCCTACGTTCCGTGCGGCTGCAGCCATCGCATACACGCTGTGCGTGTGGATGATCGCGCTGATGTCCTGCCTTTTGTTCATGATGCCCCGATGCAATTCACGTTCGCTGGTCGCGAGTCTGTCCCCGCTCACCTTGCGTCCGTCCGGAGCCAGGACGACCAGATCTTCCGGCTTCATCAAAGAATATTCGACCTTGGAAGGCGTGATCAGAATATTTCCGTCATCCAGACGGACACTGATGTTGCCCCAAGTCCCATAAACCAATTCCTGTTCGCGCATCCACAGACATGTGTCGATGATCTGCTGGCGCAATGCAATCGAATCCTGCATTTTCGTAACCTCAAACTGTTCTTTGCGTAATCGTTTACGCAAACGTATCGTACCATGAAACAGGCTCAGTGTCAAGGGCTTTCATATACTTTCGTATATTTGTTGACAAAGAATAAAGTGTTTGTTAAAATGAGATATCATTTCGCAAAGGAGTTCCCCATGGAAGAAAAAGCAAGATATACCATGCAAGATCTGGCCAAAGCCCTCGGGATCTCCGTAGGCACTGTCCACAGAGCCCTGCACGGCACCGGAAGGATCAATCCGGAAACCCGCCGGAAAGTGCTGGATATGGCCGAACAAATGCATTACAAAGTCAACGAAACCGCGCAGGCTTTGCGCCGCGGCGCATGGAAGATCGGCGTGCTCATCTGCTGCCCGATCATCCAGTTCGGAGATGAGATCTATAAGGGCATAGAGTCGGCATTCCGCGGCATCGGAGAATTCAATATGATCTCGGATATCCGGGTCACACCGAACTGCAATGCCGAGCAATGTCCGGATACCATCCGGAACGCCCTGTCCGATTTCTGCTCCGGTTCCTATGACGCCGTGATCCTGTTTCTATCCGGCCCGACCGGGATCTTCAGACCGGACTTCGACCGTCTGGACGAGGCGGGCATGCCTGTCGTCACGGTCGTCAATGACATCCCGCTGAAAAACCGGATCCTGCATGTCAGTGCAGACGGCTTTACGGCGGGCAAGATGGCAGCCAATATCCTCGCTCTCTGCTGTCAGAACGGGCGCATCGCCGTTTTGACGGGAAGCAAAGAGACGCATATCCACGCAGAAACGCTCCGGGGCTTTACGGACAAACAATTTGCTAAATCATTTGAAAAGATCGATATTTGGGAACACCATGACGACTCGGAACTGGTACACGAACAGATGCAGCAGATTTTGGACAATTCTGATTCCTATGACGGAATCTACATCACCTCTGCCTGCACGATCGACGTCTTCGATCTCCTTAAGGATCTGAAAAAAGGTTCCTGCCCGTACCTGGTCACGACCGACCTGTTCGTGGAAAACAGATATCTGCTGAAAAAGCAAACATGCACTGCCACGATCTTCCAGGATCCCTACCAGCAGGGCAAGAAATCCGTCAACAGGCTGTATCAGTATTTGTGCGGCCAGAAAATCGAACACAAACTGCTCGTCACGCCGCAGCTCGTTTTTCCTTCCAACGAGCCCTTCGTGGCTAAATAACAACCAACAAAACCGGGGCTGAAAAGCTTCGGTTTTTTTCTTGTTTTCTCCTCTTTTTTTGTTGACACATCTCCTCGTCGAGTGGTAGAATGGAGGGCGGAAAGGCTATCGAAAAGGAGGTTCAATCATGGCTGAGAAATTAGACCAAAATGAAGAAGAAAAGGACCTCTTTGAACGAAGTCCCGATGAAACCGATTCCGGCCCGGTGAATGAACCGCTGGAGCCGGAAACAAACGCCGAAGGCGAGGTCCTCGAGAGTCCTCTGCCCGAAGTCACGGAAGAGGAAGAGCAGCCCACGGTCGCTGAAACCATGCAGGATGATCTGGAAGACCGCTTCAACCACCTGCTCGAGATGCTGGACGCCAGACAGTACAACGATTTCATGCATGAAATCGAAGCGATGAACCCTGTCGACGCCGCAGATTTTCTGGAAAGGCTGCCTTACGAGCGGCTTCCTGCCATTTTCCGCATTTTCAAAAAAGACATATCTGCAGACATCTTCGCCGAGTTGGACACGTCCGTTCAGCAGCGCATCATTTCCGCGATGACCGACCGAGAACTCGCGAACATCGTCGACGAGTTATATGTCGACGATACGGTGGACATGCTGGCCGAATTGCCGGCCAATATCGTACAGCGTATCATGAAGAACGCCAAGCCCGAGACCCGTCAGGTCATCAACCGTTTTCTGGCTTATCCCGAAGACAGCGCAGGATCTGTTATGACGTCCGAGTTCATCGAACTCAGACCGAATATGACGTGCGGACAGTCTCTGGAACATATCCGCAGCACGGGTATCGACAAAGAGACGATCTACATGACCTACGTCACGGACAGAACGCATAAGCTGCTCGGGACACTGCCTCTGAAAGACCTGCTGCTGGCATCCCCCGAAACGTCCGTACTGGATGTCATGACGGATGAAAACATCATTTACGCATACACCGGTGACGACCAGGAAACCGTTGCCAACCTGATCTCCAAATACGACCTTCTGGCACTGCCAATCGTGGACCGTGAAAACCGGCTCGTCGGTATCGTCACGGTCGACGATGCTTTGGACGTCATGGAAACGGAGGCCACCGAGGATATCGAAAAGATGGCCGCTATCTTGCCTACGGACAAGCCGTATCTCAAAACTTCGGTCTTCGAAACCTGGAAAAAGAGGGTCCCATGGCTGCTGCTTCTGATGGTCACGGCGACTTTTACTTCTACCATCATCACTAACTTTGAAGAAAAACTGGCAGGGTTAAGTTTCGTCGTTTCCTTGTCTGCATTCATCCCGATGCTGATGGATACGGGCGGTAATGCCGGAGGACAGTCTTCCGTCACGATCATCCGTGCGCTGTCGTTGCACGAGATCGAACCCAAACAGATCTTCCGGATCCTGTTCAAAGAATTCCGCGTTTCCATCCTTTGCGGACTGACCGTCGCCGTCGCCTGCTTCTTCAAAGTCTGGGCCGTCGACTGCAAGTTCAACACGGATCCGCAGTATTTCAAGATCGCCGCTGTGATCTCTGTCACGATCTTTGCCGCGATCATCATCGCCAAACTGGTCGGCACGCTGCTGCCTCTGGGGGCCAAAGCGATCAAACTTGACCCGGCCGTCATGGCATCTCCGTTCATCACAACGATCGTCGACACGCTGACGCTGATCATTTATTTCGGCGTTGTCACGGCCGTGTTCGCTAATGCCTTATAGAAACATATTGTCCACTCAAAAAGAGGACCTGCGGTATGAGTTCAACTCACCCGTCGGGTCCTCTTCTTTTGAGCAAAACTAAAAACATGTCAGAATGGATTGCTCTCCATCATGTTCCAGGCCTTGATCTCTTCGACGGTACAGTCATCCGCGATCAAAGATAATTCCCTGTCCGGCTGGCCGTTCCAGTAGGTCCTTCTGGAGATCGCCTGTTTTTCATTGGCGAAGACCTCGACCGCGGCACGGTCGATGAAGATCCTGATCCGGAGTTTGTCACCGGACAGTTTCAGCGGCGCGCGTTCCAGTCCCTGACGGACCCGGCTGACTCTGGCATGTGTGGAATCATAGACCAACTCCTCGTTTTTCGCGTCATAGTAGACTTCGAGATATTCATCCCGGGTCAATCGGATCCTGAGTCCGGTCTTCCCTTTTTTCCCGACCTCCGCCCGGATAAAGATCTCGCAGGAACGGCTGTCGACACCTTCCACCCGATCGGTCTCTCCGTAACGAAGCATCTCGAGTTCGGGTACGGGTGCCTGTCCGAGCGTGCCGTCTTCTCTCAGCCAAAGCGTCCTCGGCAATGTATAGACGCCGCACCATCCGAACTCGGATAGTTCGCGCTCATCCGAAAAGAGATCGTCGTTGAACCAGGCCCACATGATCTGCCTGCCCTGTCCGTCGATCAAAGCCTCGGGAGCAAAACAGGACGGATCCTGCCAGCTCATGCGGCCGTGTTTTTCAGGTGTGAAAGGATAATCATCTTTTGAGGGATCATATGAGCCAATATAGTACTGGGCTCCTTTGTTGTGCGCGGTGAAAAGCTGGAGATATTTTCCGGACATGTCCCCGCCTGAAGGGCTTTTCGGCAGCGGCAGAAAGCTGGGACACATATCGTCCTCGCTCTTGTCCGTCCAGAGATCATCTTCCCGTCTCTGATAAAACCGGCCCCTGTGTTCCCAGTGTTTCAGATCTTTGGATGCATAGAGTTCGGTCCAGTCCCCGAGCATCCGGTTCGGAGCATCCGGGCGGTCTCTGAATTGATTCAACACGACCAAAGCCCCGGCCTGCATGTAGTAGGTATCGCCCGCTTTCCAGATATTGCTCGGATCAGCGTTGCCCAGAAGGACCTTATGTCCTTGTGCGTCGGTTTCCTCACGGATGCCGAACGACGTACCAGGCACTGCATATTCGGGCATTTTTTCCCACTTTTCGTAATGGTTTGCGATATCTTTGCTGTAGGCGATCCGAAGTCCCGTGGCGCCTTTTCCGTGCTGATCCGCGACGCCCCAATAGGACAGATATGCCGTTCCGTCTGCATCGACGAAAGCGCCGCCGCTGAAAATCCCCCCGTCAAACTCGTCCGGACCGATCGCGTCCGGATGCATGCGCCAATGGACCAGATCGGTGCTGGACAGATGCCCGTAGCGGAAGAAATCTTTCCGGTTCCAATAGAGGAACATCAGATGGTATCTGCCGTTTGCATAGAAAGCACCGTTCGGATCCCCGGGCAGCCCATAGTCGCCGGGAAAAGCAATATGATATCCCGGTCTAAACGGGTCCGAGAGCAGTTTTTCTCTCAGTTCAAAGCTGCCTTTTAGAATTTCTTTGATTTTTTTCATCGAAAACTAAGCAAGGATACCCCAACCTCTAAGCCTTAGCGTAGGTTGGGGAGAAATTGCTCCTCCGTTAGTTGGTATTGCCTTGCAATCTCCTCTCTGTGAGTATTGTGTTCGAATGTTCTAACAGCCTTATCGACTGATAATTTGCACCAGGATGGACTTTTGTTCCGTCCAGATGCCTGAGATCGAAATATCCGCTTGTCCTTCTAGCAAAAATGAAGCAGTCTGTCCCT